>CALVNG010000076.1 GCA_944349545.1 uncultured Eubacteriales bacterium | reverse complement strand
GCCAACGGCGATCTGATTCTTCTGCATCCCGGCCTGGCCGATCCCTACCGCCTGGTGGGCGGCGAACGCGCGGATGGAGGCATCTTTACGCTGGAATTGTCCCAGGAGATGATCGCGGGGGGCATGAACGGCATCCTGCCGGAGGAGGAGCCCCTCAATGAGGCCCTGTGCGGCGCGCTGAGCGGCGCCCTTCGCCCCGAATACGAGCTGGGCGAGGCTGCCGAGGACCTGCGCATGCTGGCCAAGCAGGGCGTGAGCCTGAGGGAAATGGAAAACGTGATGGCCTCGATGCTGGCGGTTCTGCCCACGCAGGCCATGAAGGATGCGCTCAAGCGCCTCTACCTGTGCACGCCGCACTGGATGGGCCTCAAGGCCGCGCTCGCTCACTGACAAGCTATGAAACGCTATGATTTTACCGTGCCGGAAAACGCGCGGGGCACCCGCCTGTTCGCCTGCGCCTACCGGATGCTTCCGCAGGTGCCGGCCTACGCATTGCGCCATGCCTTCCAAAAGCGCGACGTGAAGGTCGATGGCCGTCGGGTGGACCTGTCCGCCATGGCGCAGCCCGGCACGGAGGTATGCATCTATACCGACGAGGCACGGGAAAAAACCGTGCCTGTCGTCTATCAGGACGAAAATGTGCTGGTGGTGGTCAAACCGGCGGGCATCAGCTGCGAACCGGATCGCAGGGGTGGAAGAACGCTGCCCCAGCTTCTGCAGGAGCAGCTGGGTTCCGCAGCCGGGGATGCGCTTCTGTGCCACCGGCTGGACAACCCCACGGAGGGGCTGCTGCTGCTGGCCCGCACGCCAGACGTGCAAAAGGCGGCGCAGGACGCGTTCCGCCGGGGCGAGGTGCGCAAGGAATACGAATGTCTCGTGCGCGGCACGCCCAGCCCGCGGCATGCGGTATTGGAGGACTGGCTCGTCAAGGATGCGCTGCACGCGCGCGTGCGGGTGCTCGCCCGCGCAGCGGCGGGCGCCAAGCGCATCGTGACCGAATACGACGTGCTGGAACCCGGCGACTGCGCCCGCCTGCGCGTCAGGCTGCATACAGGGCGCACGCATCAGATCCGCGCGCACATGGCCTTTATCGGCCATCCGCTCCTGGGCGACGATCAGTACGGCGACCGGGACTTCAACCGCGCGATGAAGGCGCGAAGGCTCATGCTGTGCGCCGTGTCCCTCACGCTGCAGACCACCGGGCCGCTGGCCTGTCTGAGCGGGCGCACGTTTACCGTCGCGCCCTCGTTTTGACGGGAGTGGAAACACATGACGGAATCCTCCGTTGCCCTGATTGCCATGGATATGGACGGCACGCTGCTGGATTCGCACCAGCGCCTCACCCCGGGCAACCTGGCGGCCCTGCGCGAGGCACAGGAAGCCGGCATTCGTCTGGCCATCTGCAGCGGCCGGCTGCCGGGCGACGTGGCCATGTTTCTGGATGAGGCCGGCCTGTCCGATTGCGCCATCCTCTCGCTCAACGGGTCCTATTGCCTTGAACGGTGTATGGAGGGCGCGTTTTTCAACCGGACGCTGGACGGCGAAACGCTGGACGCGACGGTGGAAATTCTCTGCCGCGCGCGGTTTCCCTTCGGGTGCTTCGCCCAAAACCGGCTGGCCATCTTCGAGGGCGATTTTCCGGTGGAAGGCGAGTTTTGGGGCACATATACCCGCGGCCGCTTCGCGCCGCAGTATCTCTACGGCGTGTCGGGACTTCATGCCCTGAAAGCGCAGGGTGTAAACAAGCTGCTGTGCACGGCGCAGGATGAGGCAAAGCTGGAGCGCGTCCGACGCGAGCTGGCGGCGCTGCCCGGCCTGGACGTGACCAGCTCATGGAGCATGAATCTGGAGCTGATGCCCGCCGGGGTGAACAAGGGCATGGCGGTGGCCGCGCTGGCGCAGAGGCTGGGCATAGGCCCGGAGCACGTGATGGCTCTGGGGGATTACGACAACGATGTAAGTATGCTTGCGTACGCGGGGGTGAGCGTGGCCATGGCGAACGCCAGCGAGCAAGCGCGTGCGGCGGCCGGATACCATACCCTTAGCAACGATGAGGACGGCGTGGCGCACGCCATCCGGCGATACGCCCTGACCGGCAGTCCGGTTGCAGAGACGACGTGAGGCGAGGAACGAAAAACGCATTGATAAGGACCGGCGGACGGTTTCCGCCGGTCCTTTCAGCTTGTCGGAAAAACCCGGCCGCGTCGGCTTTTCCGCGGGTTGGCACATGGCGCGGGGCATGGAAAAAGCCCCTTTCGCATACCCTGCGCATAGCGGCGGCGTGGGGAGGGATGCTTGTATGGCGAAAAACAGCGGCACGGCAGGCCTGGCGGCCTGCCTGGGTGCGATTATAGGCGCGGGATTCGCCTCCGGACGGGAAGTCGTCGCCTTTTTTACGCGCTACGGCTCGCACGCCCGCTGGCTGATTCTCCTCTCGGCGGCGGTCATGGCGCTGCTGTGCGCCCTATGCATGGACACGGCGCGGCGGCGGGGTACGGACCGCTGGTGGAACCTGTACGACGGTATGCCGCCGTGGGTACGCACAGGCGCGCGCCTGTGCGCGGCCATGATGCTGGCAGTGACGGGCGGGGCCATGATTTCCGCTTCCGGTTGGCTGGCCATGCTGATATGGCCCGGTGAATGGGCATATCCCGTCGGCGCAGTGGGCACACTGTTGACGGCATGGATGGTCGGGCGGCGCGGCCTTGGAGCGCTGGGCTGGATCAGCGGACTTATGACGGCAGCGCTGGTAGGCGCGCTGCTGGCGGTGCGCCTGGACTCGGGCGAGTCTCCTGCCGTGCTGCTTTCATCGGAGTCGGAGCCCCTCTTTTGGGCAGCTGTGCGCGCCGTTGCCTATGCAGCCATGAATCTCGCTCTGGCCATCGGGGTGGTGTGCCGGTGCGTGCGGAGCACGGCGCGCCGGACGGGCCTTCTGTGCATGGGGCTTGGGACGGCGGTAGCCGCGCTGCTTCTGCTCGGCGATGGCGTATACCGGCGCCAGCCTGAGCTGCTTTCAGAGGCGTTTCCCATCGTGCGGCTGCTGGCGCAGTTTGGAAGGACCGGCTTTCTCGTCAGCGCGGGGCTGATGTATCTGGCGGTGTTCACATCGCTGGCGGCGGTGCTGTGCGCGCTGGACGAAGCGGCGCGTCAGCACGGACCCCACCTGCGCGCCGCGCTGACGCTGGGGCCGCCGCTGGCGGTTTCGCTGGTGGGCTTCGAAGGCATTGTGGACGGCCTCTATGCCCCGGCGGGGCTGGCCTGCCTGGCGCTGGTGTTTGCTCCGCTGCTGTGGGCGCGCCGCAAACTGCCCCTTGACAATCCGCGCCCGATACAGTACGATAGGAAAAAACGTACAAACGATTGCACAAGCGAAAGGAGACCGCTGCGATGAGCTTTGAGATTCATCCCTGGAAGGTCGTGGAAACGGGACTGGACAAGGAACGCATGCGCCTGTCCGAAAGCCTCACCTCCACGGGAAACGGCTATATGGGCATGCGCGGAAACTTCGAGGAGGATTATACCGGCGATACCCATCTGGGCACATATATCGGCGGCGTGTGGTTTCCCGATAAGACGCGGGTGGGCTGGTGGAAAAACGGGTATCCGCAGTATTTCGGCAAGGTGATCAACGCCGTAAGGCTCAACGGCATCCATGTGGAGGTCGACGGCGAGACGCTGGACCTGAACACCGCGCAGGTGGAGGCGTTTTACCGGGAACTGGATATGCAAAATGGGCTGTTCCTGCGGCGCTTCACCGTGCGCACGGCGCGGGGCGGCGTGCGGGTGGAGGCGGAGCGCTTCGTATCGCTGGCGCAGAAGGAGCTGCTGGCCGTGCGCTACAGCCTTACGCCGGATTATAACGCGCATGTGGTGATGCGCCCCTACCTGGACGCCAACGTGCGCAACCTGGACAGCAATTATGACGAAACCTTCTGGGACATGCTGGAGGAGGAGGAAACCGAGGACGCCTTGGCCCTTCTGACCAAAACGAAGGAAAATCCCTTCGGCACGCCGCGCTTTGCCGTGAGCGCCGCCATGAGCTGCTGGGCGGACGGGCTGGAGATGGCCGGGCGCAGGCTGGACAGCGGATATGTGGAAACCCGCTACGAGGGCGACGTGCAGGCGGGGGAGACCGCCGTGCTGGAGAAATACGCCCTGTGCTTTACCAGCCGCGACTATGATGAAAAGGTGCTCAGCACCCTGTCGCTCAAGGCTGCCGCGCGTGCGCGCGAGCTGGGCTACGGAGAGCTGCGCGATGCGCATACCGCCGCATGGCATGCCCGCTGGGCAGGCTGCGACGTGACCATTCAGGGCGACGACGCGGCTCAGCAGGGCATCCGCTTCAACCTCTTCCAGCTGCTCAGCACCTATTCCGGCGACGACGCGCGCCTCAACATCGGTCCCAAGGGCTTTACCGGTGAAAAATACGGCGGCGCTACCTACTGGGATACCGAGGCGTACTGCCTGCCGGTGTACATGGCTATCGCCGGTCAGGACGTGGCCAAGCAGCTGCTGCTCTACCGCTGGCTTCAGCTGGACGGCGCCTATCACAACGCGCGCCAGCAGGGCCTCAAGGGCGCGCTGTATCCCATGGTGACCTTCACGGGCGTCGAGTGCCACAACGAATGGGAGATCACCTTTGAGGAGATTCACCGCAACGGCGCCATCGCCCATGCCATCTTCAACTACGCCACCTACACCGGCGACATGGATTACATGCTGCGCGAGGGGCTGGACGTATTGTGCGGCGTGGCGCGCTTCTACACCGACCGGGTGCATTTCTCCAAGCGCCATGGCAAATACATGATTCACGGCGTCACCGGCCCCAACGAATACGAAAACAACGTCAACAACAACTGGTACACCAATCGCATCGCGGCCTGGAGCATCGGCCTGTTCGTGACCCAGGCGCGCCGTGCCCCCGAGAGCCGCCGCCGGGAGCTGGCCATCACCGAGGAAGAGCTTGCGCGCATGGTGGACGTGGTGGAGAAAATGTACTATCCGGAGGATGCGGAACTGGGCATTTTTGTGCAGCACGACACCTTCCTGGACAAGGATCTGATGCCCGCCTCGGATATCCCTGCCGGTGAGAGGCCCATCAACCAGCACTGGTCGTGGGACCATATTGTGCGCAGCTGCTTCATCAAGCAGGCGGATGTGTTGCAGGGGCTGTACTTCCTCAACCACCTTTATGACGTGGAGACCATCCGCCGCAACTTTGACTTCTACGAACCCATGACCGTGCATGAGAGCAGCCTGTCGCCCTGCGTGCACAGCATCCTCGCAGCCCAGCTGGGTTATCATGAGAAGGCTGTGGAGATGTATCAGCGCACCGCCCGCCTGGATTTGGACAACATCAACAACGATACCGACGACGGCCTGCACATCACCAGCATGGCCGGCAGCTGGCTGGCCATGGCGCACGGCTTCGCAGGCATGCGTACCACCGACGGTCTGAGCCTGTCGCCGTTTTTGCCCGCCGCATGGCAGGGCTACGCCTTCCAGTTCCACTACCGCGGTCGGGTTATCCGCGTGAGTGTGCAATCGGACCGGGCCCTGGTGGAGCTGCTTGAGGGCGAGCCGCTGAAGATGAGCCTCTGCGGCCAGGAACAGACGCTTTCCGATTCCATCTCGCACGCTCTCTGAGGCGCACCCCCTTCCGCCTCCCGCATAGGATGCAGTATCATGCATCGGCGGGAGGCGGTTTTTTTGCTGAGAAAGCTGTTGGTGGCCGGCGGCGACGGCCGCATGCTGCGCATGGCGCGCATGCTGGCCGGGAGTGGGTTCGCCGTGTCCACTTTGGGACTGGTTTCCGGGGATGAAAAGACGGACGGCGTTACGTCGGCGGAGGCCCTGCTCTTTCCCTATCCCTTCGCGGTCCGGGACGGGCGCGTGCCCACGCTCACAGGCCTGACGCTGCATCCGGAGGACGTGCTGGAAAGCGCGCGTCCGGGCGCAGCGCTGCTGGCAGGCAGGGGCCTTGAACCCTTCCTGGAGACGCCGGATTTGCAGGCAAAGGGGTTTCGGCTGTTCCAGTATGAAAGCAGCCCGGCCTTTCTGGAGCGAAACGCGGACCTGTCCGCTGAGGGCGCGCTGGCACAGGCCTTGGGTCGCACCGGCGACGCGCTTTCGGATATGGCGGTGCTGGTGACGGGCTATGGCCGATTCGGCCGCGCGCTGGCGCAAAAGCTCAAGACCCTGGGCGCGGACGTGTGGGTGGCTGCCCGGCGTGAGGAGCAGCGCCTTGCCGCCAGAAGCGACGGCATGCATGCCGCCTCCCTTTCGGAGCTGCCGGATGTGGCAGCACGCGTATCCATGGCGCTTAATACCATCCCTGCCCCCGTGCTGGGCCGGGAGGCGCTTGCAGCCCTGCCCAAAGGCGCCTGGCTTTTGGAACTGGCCAGCGCGCCCTATGGATTTGATCGCGACGCCGCGGCGGCGCTGGGGCTGAACGTCGAGGTTTTGCCCGCTTTGCCCGCGCGCTACGCGCCCCAGAGCGCCGCACGCGCGCTCAAACAGGTCAGCTTGGAACTGCTCCGGGAGGCATCGCTATGAAAAAGACGAGCATCGGGTTTGCCATGACGGGTTCCTTTTGCACCTTCGAGCGGGTGCTCAGGCAGATGGAGGCGCTGGTGCGGCGCGGGTACGAGGTGGTGCCTGTGCTGTCCTTCAACGCCGGCATGCTGGACACGCGCTTTATGACGGCGGAGCACCTGCGCGCCCGCATCGTGGAGATCACCGGCAACGAGCCCATTGATACATTGGCCGGGGCCGAGCCTATCGGCCCCAAGAAGATGACCGACGTGTTTCTTATCGCCCCGGCCACGGGCAACAGCCTGGCAAAGCTGGCCGGCGGCATCTATGACACGCCCGCCCTGCTGGGGGCCAAGAGCCACCTGCGCAACGACCGGCCCCTGGTGCTGGCCGTTTCCACCAACGACGGGCTGGGCGCGGCGGCGCAGAACATCGGCCGCCTGCTCAACGTGCGCAACATCTACTTTGTTCCCTTCGGTCAGGATGATCCGGTGAAGAAGCCCCGGTCGCTGGTGGCGGATTTCACCCAGATTCCGCGCACCATCGCGGCGGCGCTCTCCGGCGTGCAGATGCAGCCCATGCTGTCTTACCGCGCGGAGGAGGAGACGCCGACTTTGCACTGATGGCCGCGCCCCCTGTCAGAACCTGTCCGCTGTGGAGAAATAATGTAACAAACTTGCAATAAAGTTGATTTCGTTGTAAACTATACGATGCAAAAGAATCGCCGGAAGGAAGTGACCGCCATGCGAAAAACGCTGTGTATCCTGATGCTGCTGCTGACGCTGGCCGCGCCTGCCCTGGCCCAGACCCAGGTGGACGAGGTGCGCACGCAGATCGGGGAGAATTACGTGACATACCCCCAGCTTGCGGGCATGGCGGATGAGACCGTACAGAAAAAGATCAACGACGACATCGTGCTTTCCTCCGGCGTGACCAACCATCTGGTCACGCTGGCCACGCTGGGGGACAGCCCGTGGGGCCTGAAGGTGGACTATCGGGTGGCGCTCCTGGAGGACGGCGTGTTTTCCGCCGTGACCAACGCCCAGGGCAAGATGCCGGATGGACATGAGGGACAGGCCTATTCCGCCCTGACCTATGACCTCACCACCGGCGAGCGGCTGTCGCTGGACAAGCTGTTTGAGGATGTGGACGCAGCGGTCGCGTGGATGGAGGCCGCCGCGGAGGAAAGCCTTGGGCAGGAGCTGAACGGCTATATGGAATACAGCGACCTGACGCCCCTGCCGCGGGAGGCCTTCACGCTGGACGCGGACGGCATCACTTTCTGGTATCCGTCTAACCAATTGCGTCTGATGAGCGGCTACAGCGGAGCATGCCAGTTTTTCTACAGCGAGCTTGCGGGTTTTTTTCTGACAGGAGAGGACGAGCTGCCCGCGCAGATCGGCGCGGTGCAGGCTCCGCTGTCCCGGCAGGAGGCGCGCAAGGCCATTGAGGATGCGGTAGCGGCGGGCAAGCTGCCCCACATTCCCGTCGCTTTGGGCGACCGCATGACCGATGTGGTGGACCGCTACCGCCTGCTGCGCACCCCGGACGAGTTTCCCGGCGGGCGCTACTACGTGCTGGAAGAGCCGGTTTTCCGTGAGGTGCTGGTCATTTCGGATGCCATTCAGACCGGCTATGGCGCCTCCGTGGTGGAAGGCGTGCAGATGCGCCGCGGCGATCTGTGCGGCCTGCTGATCGGACAGGCCGTGCGGGAGGATTGGCGCGCGATTTTGGGCGAACCCGACGAAACCATGACCTTTACCGATGGCATGGCCTATGATTACGGCCTGCCTGCGGGGGAAAGCGATGTTTATCATTTCGGGAAGCACGAGCTCAGGCTTCACGCTGATGCGGACGGCGTGCTGCGTGCCGTGCAGCTTGGCAAGTAACGGAGGAACGGACATTCATGGCAAAGAGCAAAAAGGCCGCCGCTCAGTATGAATCAGGTACGCTGGCGGCATTCGCGGTCGTGGGCATCCTGCTCATCGCGCTGGGCGTGGTATCGCTTCTGGCGGTGGTGGGCGGCCTGCAGGGCGCGTTTTTTTCCATGGTCAAGCGCGTCATGCAGGGCCTGGGCGGCGGACTTTGCCTGGGGGTCAGCGTGCTGCTGATCTGGGCGGGGGTGCTGGTGGCTTTTTCCTCCGGCCGAAGCATGCCCAAGCGCGGTTTTTTGCTCTTTACACTGCTGTTTTTGGCTGTGCTGGGCATCATTGACCTGGTCAGCCGCGTAGGTCAGGACACGCTTCCCGCCTACCTGGTCAAATACAACAACCAGGCCGCGCTTCCCGCTGCGGAGGCGTCGGGCTACTGGAACATGATCTGCGCCGCGTTCAACGTATGCGGCGCCAGCGGGGCGTTCGGCGGCGCGCTGGGCATGGTGCTGGGATGGCCGGCCTGGACCTTTCTGGGCACGGTGCTGGGCACGGTAGCGCTGGGCGCGGTCTGCGCGGCCTGCGTGCTGCTGGTGTCCCGCTTTGATATCCTGCAGATGGTCGAAGGCGTCCGCGACGGTTGGCAGACGCGGCAGCAGCATATCCGGCAGCAGCGTGCTCAGCGCGAATATCAGGAGCAGCTGGAGGAACGGCAGCAGCAGGAACAGGAGGACGACCGCCGCATGATTTCGCCCGCCTTCCGCCGTCGGGGGGAGGCAGAGACGCCCGCGCAGGAAGCGCCGGTCTATCCGCCCTATGGCAGCATGCTCATGCAGCCGCCGCCCATGCCGCAGGGGGGGATGCCCATCTATCCCTATGGCATGCCGCCGGCGTACCCTGCGCCTGCCCAGTCCCCTGGGCAACCTCAGGGAGAGATTTATGACGAGCTGATCGTCCCGGAGGGCCGGCAGCTGCCCTGGCGCAAGGCTGAGGGAAAGGGCAAAAAGGAGAAAAAAGAAAAACAATACCAGACCCGGATGACCTTTACCCCCGGCGAGATGGGAGCCGACACCACCGAAACCCAACTGCCCGACACGCTAATCATGTCTGCGTCCAAACGCAAGGCCATGGACCGCATCGAGGAGATCCGCCGCCGCAAGGCCCAGATCGCGGGAAGCATGGGGGTGGAGGGCATGGGGGAGGACGCTGCGCCGAATGTCGCGGTGCCGCCGCAGATGGCGCCTACGCCCATCGTGCCGGTTGTTCCGGCGCAGGAGGAGGCGACTGCAGCCTCTGCGCAGCGTGCGCAGGCCCCGGCGGCTCCGCAGCCGCAGAGCGCGCCGCAACCGCCCCAGGCCGAGGCCGTGGAGGACCGCAACGCGGCGTACAAGCGCCCGGCCGGGCAGCCCTGGCCCACGCCTCCTGCCAGTGATTCCCGGTCCGTGGAGCGCGCGCCCTACGCCTATCCCTCCATTGACCTGCTCAATACCCAGCAGCGCCGCGCAGCCACCGATACCCGCGCGCAGGACGCGGCGGATGCTACGCGCCTGGAAAAGACGCTGGAGAGCTTCGGCATTCCCGCGCGCGTGCAGCGCGTGACGCACGGGCCCGCCGTCACCCGTTTCGAGCTGGGACTGGTGTCCAGCGGTGTGAACGTCAAACGCATCATGAGCATCGCCGACAACATTGCCCTGGATATGGCGGCCAACGGCGGCGTGCGCATCGAAATTCCCATCCCCGGCACCAACCTTTTCGGCGTGGAAATTCCCAATAAGGAAATCCAGAGTGTGTCGCTGGCCGAGGTGCTATTAAGCCCCGAGATGCAGGCCGCCAAGTCGCCGCTGGCCGTGGCGCTCGGCCGCGACATCGCGGGCCGCGCCGTCATCTGCGACCTGGCCAGGATGCCGCACCTGCTCATCGCGGGCCAGACGGGCAGCGGCAAATCCGTGTGCATCAACGCCATCGTCAATTCCATCCTCTTCCGCTCTCCACCGGAGGAGGTGCGCATGATCATGATTGACCCCAAGGTGGTCGAGCTGCAATGCTACAACGTCGTGCCGCATCTGCTCATTCCCGTGGTGAGCGATCCGCACAAGGCTGCCGGCGCGCTGCAATGGGCCGTGGCCGAGATGCTGGACCGCTATCACAAGATGCAGTCCAAGAACGTGCGCGAGCTCTCCGCCTACAACGCCAAGCTCGGTCCCGGCGAGGAAAAGCTGCCCCGCATCGTCATCATCATCGACGAGCTGGCCGACCTCATGCTCGCCTGCAAGAAGGAGGTTGAGGAGAGCATCATCCGTATTGCGCAGCTCGCGCGCGCGGCGGGCATCCACATGGTCGTGGCCACCCAGCGCCCCACGGTGGACGTCATCACCGGCCTCATTAAGGCAAATGTGCCCTCGCGTATCGCCTTCGCGGTATCCTCCAGTATCGACAGCCGTACCATCCTGGACCAGAACGGCGCGGAAAAGCTGCTGGGCCGGGGCGACATGTTCTACTTCCCCACGGGCGCCAGCGCGCCCATCCGCGTGCAGGGTTGCTTCCTCAGCGATGCGGAAACGGAGCGCGTGGTGAGCTACATCGCTCAGCATTCGCACGTGGACTTTGATCCTAACGTAATCGAAGCCATGGAAAGCGATGACGTCGCCGGCAGCCCGCTGGCTGACAGCGACGAAGAAAGCGGCGTGGACGACCGCCTGCTGGAGGCCATCGATATGGTCATTACCGACGGGCAGGCCAGCATCAGCATGCTGCAGCGCCGCATGAAGATCGGCTACGCCCGCGCGGGCCGCCTGATCGACGACATGGCCGCGCGCGGCATCGTGAGCAAATCCGTGGGCAGCAAGCCCCGCGAGGTGCTCATCAGCCGCGAGGAATTCGAGAA
>CALVNG010000075.1 GCA_944349545.1 uncultured Eubacteriales bacterium | reverse complement strand
TCCCGGTCGCTCAATCTTCGCAGAGGGTGCTACCCGCACCCTCTGCTCGTTTCGCTCCCTCGCAAATATCGGCGTTCTGCGCGCTGCCGCGCGCAGCCCTTGTATTTGCTCACGCCTTCAGGTCGCTTTGCCACCTTCGGTGGCAACAGCCCACAGGGCTGGCGCTTCCTTTCGGCGCACCTCCGGGTCGCTTTGGGCCTTCGGCCCAAGTGCCCACAGGGCACACGCTTCCCTCCGGTGCCGGGCGGGCGGGGAGTTTGCGCCCCCGGTGCAAACATTTCTTAAGCATCTGGCGGAAAAGGCCGGCGCAGCCGGACTTTTTCGACACGCTGCGCGCCCATGCCTACGGCATGGGCGCCAGGTTGCCGACAAAGTGCGGGGTGCAGGGGCCTCAGGCCCCTGCCGGGGTTTGGGGCAGAGCCCCAAAGCCTTATGCCGCAGCATTTTTCGCGAGCGTTGCGAGCGCCCAAAGGGCGCAAGAAACGCGGTTCTCCCCAAAACCAGGGGTTTTTCAACGGTCTGGCGCCCATGCCTACGGCATGGGCGCGCTTTTCCGTCATCCTGCGGTCACCAGGGACGCGGAGTCCCGTTATAGTCAAAATAGATGGGATTGTCCAATTGATGCGCGTATTTCTCAGCCAAGGCCGCAATCCCCTCGGCTGATTCCCGCGGCGGAACGACCGCGTTCGCCCCGCCCATGCTGGTTTGCATCCATCCGGGATGAACCGCCAGCACCTTGATGTCGTCCGGCCGCAGGTAGCGCTGCAAAATCACGCACTGCATGTTTACCGCCGCCTTGGACATGCAGTAGTCGTATCTGCGAATGTAGTTGTTATTGGTCTGCATGCTGCCCGCCTCGGACGAGATATCCACCAGCACGCGATCCTCTCCCCTTTTGAGGAGCTTCAGAAACGCCTTTGTAACCCGCAGCGGCCCCAGCGCGTTGATATCAAAAACCTTCAGGCTGGCGCTGATATCAAAGTCCTCCAGATGGTTTTCCCCGTTTTTGGTCAGAACCCCCGCCGCATTGATCAGCATGTCGATGCGATCCGTCCTCTCCCCCACGCTGGCGGCAAAGGCCTCGACCTGCTCATCGGAGGTGACGTCCACCGGTGTGAAATGAAACCGTTCCTCAAACGCCTCACGCAGCGCCGCCGCTCTGCCGCTCTCCTGAAGATCCATTCCCTCAACGCTCCACCCGCGCTCCAGATAAAGCCTGCTCAGTTCTGCTCCCAGCCCGCCGCTCGCTCCCGTAATCACAGCATACTTCACAAAAAATCTTCCTTTCTTCCATCGGTTCCTGTATTGACAAAAAGGTATGAGCGTGATAAAGTTCGCTCAGGGAAAAGGGTTCGGGTTCGATCTATCCATGTGTGAGGAGACAATCATATATGAGAATACTCGTTACGGGTGTCAACCGCGGCCTTGGCTTTGAGCTGATTCAGCTGGGCCTGGAAAAAGGGCATACGATGATCGGCACGTGGCTGAAAACCAGGGATGGCATCGATTCCCTCCAGGCTCTTCAGGCGCAGTATCCGGACCGGCTGATGCTGGTCGAGATGGACGTGACAAGCGAGGAATCCGTCAAGGCCGCGTCCGAGCTGGTCCGGCAGCGCTATGACAGCATTGACTGTGTCGTCAACAACGCGGGCATCCTTCTGGAATCCAAGTATAACCTGGAAGATCCCATCATCAATCTGGATATCGGCATGTTTCGCAAAACCCTTGAGGTCAATACCATCGGCCCCGCGATCGTATTGAAATACTTCATGCCCTTTGTCTATCGCTCCTGCGACCCCTGCGTAATCAACATCACCTCCGAGGCGGGACACCTGAAAACCGGCCTGTTCACCTATCTCGCCTATGGCGTTTCCAAGCACGGCGCCAACATGTATACTCAGAAGATCCGAAATTTCCTCGCCTCCAGGCCCGAATATGAGCACATCCGAATCTTCATGATGCATCCGGGCCGCATGAACACCGTCATGGGAGCCGAAAACAAGCAGATCGAGCCGTCCGAATCAGCCAACGGTATTTACGACATCATTGAAAAGCGGGTTGATCCCAAGCTGGACATTCCCTTCATCAACTATAAGGGCGAACAGATGCCCTACTGATGAGATGAAAAAGACCGTTCGGGAGAAATGCATCCGCGTTTCTCCCGGATTTTTGCGTCCCCGCGTATCCACATAGACGTTTGTCCACGAACAATCCAGGGGAAATGCGGGTGCATTTCCCCTGGATTGTCGTTTGGATGAATCATCCCTTCACGGCGCCTTCGCTCAGTCCGGCAATAATGTATTTCTGCGCGTAGGAAAACACGGCGATGGCTCGAGCGCTCATGATCATGGACGCCGCCAGCATGGGGCCCCACTGGATGCCGACTTCGTCGATATAGAACGCCAGGCCGACGGAAATGGGCCGGGTCGAGGTATCCTTGGCGATCAGCAACGGGAAGAGAAACTCATTCCACGCAAGGATGAAGGCAAACATGCTGATGGACGCCAGCGCGGGCGCGATCATGGGGACCACGATCTTGAAGAGCACCTGCGGAGAGTTGCACCCATCAATCTGCGCCGCCTCCTCCACTTCCTCCGGCAGGGCGTCGATATAGCCCTTCAGCAGCCAAATGGTAATCGGCATGCCGATGATCAGATACACCAGTATCAGGCCCTGGTACGTGTTGACCAGCTTAAGGTTGCTCAGCGTAATGTAAAACGGCACCAGCAGGCACACGCGGGGCAGGACGCGGGTAAACAGAATGGAGTAGAGCAGTCCGGCCCGACCCGGAAATTTGAAGCGCGAGAAGCCATACGCGCCAAAAAGAGCCACCAGCACGCTGATGAAGGTAGAGGCGATCGCAACGATGACCGTGTTGCGCAGATAGCACATCATGTCCCGGTCTCCGAACACCTGACGGTAGTTGTCCAGCGTCGGATTTTCGGGGATGAAGGACGGCGAGAGCGAGTAGACCTCCACATCCGTCTTGAACGACGTCGACAGGCCCCACAGCACGGGAAGCAGCGCATAGACCGAAATGATCACAACCAGCAGGCAGAACAAAACCTTGCCTATAAAATGCAACAAACCCGTCTTTTTCATCAGGCCGCCTCCTTTTTCTTGCGCTGCGTGGGCGCGTAGAAAGCGAAGCAGATCAGCACAACCATAAGCA
The DNA here is from genome assembly GCA_944349545.1 of uncultured Eubacteriales bacterium. Classification (GTDB taxonomy): domain Bacteria; phylum Bacillota; class Clostridia; order Christensenellales; family Aristaeellaceae; genus Limiplasma. The sequence continues at coordinate 8,174 of CALVNG010000075.1, read as the reverse complement.
GCATCAGGCCCATAGCGGATGCCCCGCCGAAATTAAAATTGGAGAATGCCGTCCGATAGATATACAGGCCGAGGATTTCCGAACTGACGCCCGGGCCGCCTCCGGTCATGGTAAAGAGCAGGTCAAAGGCATTGAAGCCGTTGATAATTTCCAGCACGGCCAGAATCGCAAGCACATTTTTCAGATTCGGAAGCGTGACATATGCGAACACTTGAAACCTGTTCGCGCCATCCACAAGGGCCGCTTCCGAGTAGCTCTTGGGGATTCCCTGCATGGCGGAGACAATCATCAGCATGATAAAGGGAAAGCCCTGCCATACATAGGCGATAATCACGGCGATGAGCGCCGTATCTGGAGGTGCTGGAGCCCTACGACGATACGCCCAGCCCCTGGAAGGAGCATCTGGACAAGTTTGGCAACAGCGTCTGCTTCTTCTCCTTCTACATCAACGGTTTCCGCCAGGAAATCGACCTGATGGAGAAGCAGGGGTATCCCCTGTTCTTCGAGGAGGAAAAGGGACCTGAGCGTTATGCGTACTTTGAAACGCTGGAGAAGCTGGGCATCATGATCGAGCTGAAGGAACGCGATCAGGACAAGAAATAGTCTGTTTCAACGGGAGGCGAGCTCAATGGCGGGCATAAAGGCCGGCATCATCGGCTGCGGCGTCATCAGCGAAATCTACTTCAAAAATCTCCGGGACCGTTTCCATTCAGTAGAAATCACCTGCTGTGCGGACGCGTTTGAGCCGAAGGCCAGAGAACGCGCCGACCAGTTTGGCGTCGAGGCGGTCACGGTGGAGCACATGCTCCGCGATCCCGGCGTCAAAATGGTCATCGACCTGACCAATCCCGCCTCCCACGCGGACGTGATTCTCTCCGCGCTGCGCGCGGGCAAGCACGTATATACGGAAAAGCCGCTGGCGCTGACGCTTGAGGATGCGGACAGAATCGCCGCGGAGGCTTCGCGGCGCGGCCTTGTGGTCGGCTGCGCGCCGGATACCATTCTGTGCGCAGGCATCCAGACCGCCTGCTTTGCTCTGGAGAGCGGCTGGATTGGCAGGCCGTTGAGCGCTACCGCCTTCTGGAGTTCCCGCGGGCACGAGCGCTGGCATACCAATCCCGCCTTTTATTACCAGCCCGGCTGCGGCCCCCATATGGACATGGGCCCCTATTATGTGACCGCTCTATGCATGCTGCTGGGCAGCTTTCAGCGGGTTCACGCCGTCAGCCGACGGCCCTATGAGCGCCGAATCTTCGGCGCCGGTCCCAACAAGGGAAAGACCTTCCCTGTCGAAACCGACACGCATTACTCCGCTTTGCTTGAAACGGTGAACGGTGCGACGGTGAATCTGATGCTTTCCTTCGACATCTGGGCCAACAGCCTCCCCCGCATGGAGATTTACGGCACCGCGGGAACCCTTTCCGTGCCGGACCCCAACGCCTGCGACGGGCCGGTGAAGATCTATACGCCCGCCTCAGGCGCCTTTGAGACGCTGCCGTTGGTCAATCCCTTCCGGGAAAACGCCAGGGGAATCGGGGCGGCGCAGATGGCCAAATCCATCGAAACCGGCGAGCCATTCCTGGCCAACGTCGACCTGGCCAGGCATGTGCTGGAAGTGCTGCTGGCGATAGACGAGTCCGCCCGCACAGGGAAGCCCGTGGAATGCCGCACCCGCTGCGTCCACAGCGCTCCCCTTGCCGTGGGGCAAACGGAGGCCGAATGGGATTTCTAAGCGCAGCTTGATTTCAATCTTTTCTTTGAGAACCGTTTTGTGTATAATATAGGAGGTAACCCGTTATGATGACAAATCAGGAAATAAAATCGATCGGTGACGCCTTTTGCGGCACCTTCTCCCATGCGTGCGTCGTTGTGAAGGATATTCACAAGACCATCGGCGCTTATCAGGCCCTGTTGGGCAGCGGCGAGCCGCCCCGGCTGAAGCAGACCGGCGCGCCGGAGGAAGCGCATGTGGTATACAAAGGACAGCCTACCCCCGCCCGCGCATATCAGACGTTCTTTACCGTAGGCGGCCTGCGTATCGAAGTTCTTCAGCCTGACGAGCATCCCAGCACCTGGAAGGACTTTGTGGACAGGAACGGCGATTGTTTTCATCATATCGCCTACGATGTACCCGATATGGACGCCGCTCTTGAAACGCTTCAGAAGATGGGTGCTCCCTTGTTGCAAACCGGCTCCTATAACGGGGGCAAATATGCCTACGTGGACAGCGAGAGCGTGTTTGGCGTCATGCTGGAGCTGTTGATGTCAACCTGACAGAAGGATAGGGTGGATGGAATGAAGATCGACGAAATAGCGAAGAGGGCCAAAGTATCCAGAAGCACGGTTTCCCGCGTGTTGAACAACAATCCCCGCGTGAATCTCAAGACACGCCAGCTGGTAAACCATGTCATTCAAGAGATGAACTATGTGCCCAACGCTGCCGCCCGCTCCCTGGCCAGCAAGCGCTCCAGTGTGATCGGCGTGTTGATTTACAACATCAACCAGCCCTATTGGAGCGGCATCTTCTCCGGCATCGAGCAGGAAACCGCCGACAAGGGGTTCAGCGTTCTGCTTGCCAACTTCCGCAACGCGCATACGTACATTGGCAATCGCAGTCAAAGCATTCGCAATCTTCTTCTTCAGAATGTGGATGGCATCATCATCGCCCTATACAACAGCCCGAGCGAGGACGATCTGGAGCTTTTGCGCACATCCGGCAAGCCTTTTGTCGTTATTCAGTCCAGCGAACACAGCGGTGGTTTTTCAACCGTGAATGTGGACAACCATCTCTTGGCTTATCAGGCGACCGAATACCTGATCCAGATGGGGCACACCAACATTTATCACAGCACGGGCCCTCTTGGCAATCAGATTGCCAACGACCGCCTGGCAGGTTATCTTCAGGCCATGCAGGATCACAAGCTGCGTGTGACGGATGATCACCTGATCAGCTGCGGTTCCATGTTTGATGATGGATACTGGTGTATGAAGCGCGTCATCGGCAGGCAGCAGCTGCCGACCGCCATGCTGTTTCACAACGACATCACCGCCTACGGCGCGATTCAGGCCTGCCGCGAAGAGCATATCCGAGTGCCGGAGGACCTGTCCATGATCGGCATCGACCATCTCGCGTCCATGACCGATTTTGGCAGCATGCTTCCCGATCTTACGTCAATGACCCTGCCGATCACGCAATACGGCGTGCAGGCCGCGCATTTGCTGATGGACCAGATCGAGAACAATTCCCCGGTTCAGAACGTGATCCTTCCCTGCTCGTTGTATAAGGGTTCCACCGTGCGCCAGCTTTAACGCGGGCTATCCGGTCTGCCATTCTCATTCCTTCCGCTTTGTCCGTTTCTGAAAGCGATGAAAAAAAACCGAATAGACATTTGTCTACGTCAAAAAGGAGGATTCCCTTTGGCTCTCATTCACAACCCCGTGCTGCCGGGCTTTCATGGCGATCCCAGCATCATCCGCGTCGGGGAAGACTATTACATGACCACTTCCAGCTTTGAATGGTTCCCAGGCGGTCCGCTGTATCACTCGCGTGATCTTATCCATTGGGAACTCCTGTACAACATTCTCAACACCACCAAGAAACTGAATCTGACTGGCGTTCAGCCCTCCTTTGGCGTGTGGGCGCCCGACCTGAGCCTCAATCCCGCCACCGGTCGCATTTATTTGCTGTATTCCAACGTGCATTGCCGCAACAAATGGTTCTTTGACGTGGATAACTATCTCATCTGGACGGATGATATCCGCTCGCAGGTATGGAGCGATCCCATCTACGTCAATTCAAGCGGTTTTGACGCCTCCCTTTTCCACGATGACGACGGCCGCGCCTGGGTGGTCAACAAGGACCGGGATTTCCGTCCGCGCAATGTGGACCGCCGCACGATCACGCTGCAGGAGTTTGATTTGGACAAGGGGAAGCTGATCGGCAAGGCCCGCCAGATCACCTCCGGCGCGACGGAACGCCGCTTTGTTGAAGGCCCGCATCTTTATAAGCATGACGGCATGTACTATCTTCTCACGGCGGAGGGCGGCACCGGTTACGGCCATTGCGTGGCCCTGCTGCGCTCCACAAACATCGAAGGCCCGTATGTGCCCTCGCCCTATGGGCCTGTGCTGACCGGACAGGACAAGGAATTTTCCGGAACCGAATCCGTTCCTTTCATGATGATGGATAAGTACAACCCCCACACCCACCTTCAAAAATGCGGCCACGGCTGTCTGGTGGAAACGCAGACCGGCGAGTTTTTCATCGCCCATCTCTGCGGCCGTCCCATTATGCCGCAGCAGCGCTGCATCCTTGGGCGTGAAACCGCTATCCAGCGCGTCTCCTGGACAAGCGACGGCTGGCTGACCATGCAGGATGGATGTCTGGCTAAAACGGATGTTGAGGGACCCCATTTGTCCGAGCATCCTTTCCCGTCACAGGCCGAGCATGTGGATTTCCAGCGGGATGAGCTACCGCCGTTCTTCTATACGCCCAGAAATGAGTTCTCCGAGAGCTGGGTCAGCCTTTCCAGGAAGAAGGGCCGTCTGAGCCTGCTGGGCCGCGAATCCCTGACCTGCAATTATTTTCCCAGCCTCATCGCGCGCAAGCTTACCGCCTTTCACGCGCAGGCGACCACCTGCATGCATTTTTCCCCCGAACAGTACCACCACCTGGCAGGACTTGCCGTATTCTATGACATGCACAATCATCATACCGCTTTCAAAACGTATGACGAGGACTTTGGCGGCGTTCACCTGTCGGTGGCTTCATTTATAGACAACAGGCTGGTGATGTCCGACACGCATGTGCCCGTCAGCGCGGACGCCCCCGTCTGGCTGCGTGCGGAGATTCATAATCTTTCGCTGAAGTTCATGTACAGCCTGGACGGCGAGTCCTTTTCGCCGCTGGGCGAGGAGCTGGACATGGCGCCGCTGTCCGACGAGGAAAGCCCCAACGGGTCCTTTACCGGAACGTTTGTCGGACTGTTTGCGCAGGACTCCTATGCCAAGCAGAAATGGGCGGAATTTGACTGGTTTGAGCTTAAGGCGCTGGGCGAGGAGCAGGTCCCATGAAATTCTCCATCAGTTTCGGCTCGGTTTTGCAGGAGCTGGACTTCTATGACCGCATACCCGCCGTGGCGGAGATCGGCTATGACGCCATTGAGTTCAATCCCAACGGCGCCGATCTGGAGCGTGTGGCGAAGCTCGCCTCCGACAACCGCCTGCGCATTTCCGCCTGCTGCGGCTACAACCCCAAGGTAGATCATCTGTGCAGCGACCGGGCGGTGGAGCGAATTTCCGAGTCCATCCGCCGCCTGAGCGCCGTAGGGGTCGAGCAGCTGATTCTGCTCACCGGGGACAGGGCCTCCCGCCAGGACAGCCAAAAGCTGCTGATCGTCGAAAACCTCAGGCGCCTGCGCGATGCGGCGGAAAAGCATCGCGTCCGCCTTCTCATCGAGCCGCTCAACAGCATCATGGACTGCCGCGGCTACTATCTGGACTCCATGCAGGCGGCGCTGGAAATTGCCGCCGTCGTGGACAGTCCATACGTACAGACGCTGTACGACGTTTACCACATGCAGATCATGGAGGGAAACGTCCTGGCCACGCTGGGCCGGCATCTCAGCCGTATCGGTCACATCCATCTGGCGGGCGTGCCCGGCCGGCACGAGCCCTGCGGCGGCGAGCTGAATATGCCGCGCATCCTCTCCTGCCTGGCCGGCTGGCAATACGACCGATATGTCGGGCTGGAATACTGGCCTGTCACAGACACCTATGAGCAGGTCAAGCTGGAGTTTGACCGCCTCAAGGCCGCGTCGGAGCATCCCGTCGTGCTGGAGCTTGAAGGAGGTTCATGATGAAGTACTCCCTCTGCATTGAACCGGTCCTTCCGGACATGGAGCCGCTGGACCGAATCGCCGTGGCGGCGGAAATCGGCTATGATGCCGTAGAGTTTTGGAACCCCGCCCGGATCGACGCGGAAGAGGCCGTCCGGCGCGCTGCGCGCTGCGGCATTGAGGTCAGCGCCTGCTGCGCTTTCCAGCACCGCAGGGATCATCTGGCCTCCGACCGCGCGGTGCCCTCCATCACCCGTTCGATTGAGGAACTGGGCGGTCTGGGAATCAGGCGCGTCATCCTCATGTCGGGCGACGTGCATGCGCGGGTGGACGATCAGCGGCTGATCCTGGTGGAAAACCTCAAACGCCTGCGCGACGCGGCGGAAAAGCACGGCGTATGCCTGCTGCTGGAACCGCTCAACTCCTATGTGGACCACAAGGGCTATTATCTGGATTCCTCTTATGTCGCCTTCGAAATCGCCCGCATCGTGGACAGCCCCAACGTCAAAGTGCTCTACGATGTATACCACATGCAGATCATGGAAGGAAATATCCTCGACACCATCGCCGGAAATCTCTCCCGCATCGGCCATATCCACCTGGCCGGCGTTCCCAACCGGCACGAGCCCTCGCTGGGCGAGCTGGACATAAGACGGGTTTTGCGCCAGCTGGAAGCCCTGGGCTACAACGGTTATGTCGGCATGGAATACTGGCCGCTCGACAATACCCGCGACGGGCTCCTCCGGGAGTTTCAAACCGTCACGGGCGGGAGGTGACGCCATGGAACGCGAGGTGCGCTGGGGCGTCCTGGGCTGTGCCGGCATTGCCCGCAAGGCGATGATTCCGGCCATCCTGAATGCAAAGGGCGCGAAGCTTTACGCACTAGCCAGCCGGACGCGGGAAAAGGCGGAAGCCTTCGCGCGGATGTTTCCCTGTGAAAGGTGCTATGCCGATTACAAAGCGCTTCTGACGGACCCCTGCGTGGATGCGGTCTACATTCCCCTGCCCAATGTCCTGCACGCGGAATGGGTTATCCGGGCGCTGGAGGCGGGAAAGCCCGTTCTGTGCGAAAAGCCGCTGGCCATGGCGGCCGCAGAGGTGCGGGACATCATCGCAGTTTCCCAGCGAACGGGCGTGCCGGTGATGGAAGGCTTCGCCTACCTGCACGATCCCCTGACCGCCCGCATCCGGGAGCTGATCGCTTCCGGTGTTCTGGGCAGGCTGCGCTACCTGGAAGCCAACTTCTGCTATCTGCTAAAGGACATGAGCAACATCAGGCTTCGGCGTGAGGTTGGCGGCGGCGCAACGTATGATCTGGGATGCTATCCGATCAGCTTTTTCCGCGCCCTGACAGGCGCGGAGCCGCTGGAAATCTCAGTCGCGGGCCGGTTGGGCGCCGTATCCCAGGTAGATGAGGACGTCCATGTGCGCATGCTATTTCCCGGCGATGTCGTCGCGGTGAGCTACTTTTCCTTCCAGTCGCACTGGAACACCTACAACGTCGTCATTGGCGAACATGGCCTTCTTCAGCTCGGCACCCTGTTTGACCGGGGAGACCAGAAGGAACTCATCCTCGATACCGATACGGCCGGCCGTTCAGTGGAGACGATTTTCACCGGTTCCCGCTATGCCTTGCAGGTGGAGCAGATGAACCGCGTGATTCGGGAAGGTCATAGGCCCGCCGTTTCGCTGGATTTCTCGCTGGGAAATGCCGTGATGATGGATTCTGTTCTTGCGCGTTGCAAGGATCATGGATAATGTTAAGGAGGGAACAGAACTTGAACGTCTCTGAAAAAACAATTCTGATTACCGGCGGCGCTGGCGGTCTGGGCTCGGCGATGGCGCGCCTGCTGGCTGTCAACGGGGCAACGGTCGTCATTCTGGACATGGACCGTGACAAGGGTGAGCAGCTGGTGGCCGAGCTTGCCCAAAGCGGCGCGAAGGCCTACTTCCAGCGAATCGACGTGACCAGCGAGGAGGACTGGAAGCGCGCGGTTGACGACGCCGTGAAGGAAACCGGCCGTGTGGACGTGCTGGTCAACAACGCGGGCATCAACATCCGCAAGCCTGTCGAGGAAATGTCGATTGACGAGTGGCAGAAAATGATGGCGGTCAATACCGGCAGCGTGTTCCTGGGCTGCAAGTACGTCATTCCCGTCATGCGCAGGCAGGGCGGCGGAGTCATCATCAACACCTCCTCCGTTTGCGGACTGATCGGCCACAAGTACACCACCGAGGCCTACACCGCCACCAAGGGCGCCGTGACCATGCTGACCAAGGCCATCGCGTCGCGGTATGCCAAGGACAACATCCGCTGCAACTCCATCCATCCCAGTA
>CALVNG010000074.1 GCA_944349545.1 uncultured Eubacteriales bacterium | reverse complement strand
ACCCGCCCCGACATCAAGCTGGGCATCTGCGGCGAGCACGGCGGCGATCCCTCCACCATCGAGTTCTGCCACAACGTAGGCCTCAACTATGTGAGCTGCTCGCCCTTCCGCGTGCCGATCGCGCGCCTGGCTGCTGCTCATGCCGCCATCAAGGCCAAGAAGTAAGATTCCAGCCTGACAAGGCAACAGCGCGCATCGCCCGTTTGGGCGATGCGCGTATTTTTTTCTCTCCGCCGTGCTCCAAGCCGCCGTCAGTCCAGTTCCAGCTCCCCTGCCAGCTGTTCCACCTCACGGAAAAAGCGGGCGATGTGAAAGCCGTCGGCGACCGCATGGTGAATCTCCATGGACAGCGGCAGCACCGTCCGGCTGCCGTCGCTGCGCCAGCGGCCCCAAGAGATGATTGGCGCAAGGTAAACCGCGTCGGCGGTGAGATTGATATTCAGCGAGGTGTATGAGAGCCATGGCAGCGCGGAAACATCGAACGTATTGGGCGGCATGTCCGTCAGATGGTGTCCCCGCGCTTTCTTTCCCCTCTCGATATCCTCCCGGCAGTTCTGGGAAAAGGCTTTGAAATCCGGGTTCCAGCGGGACCAGATCGCTGTAAAGCTCTCTTCCAGGTCATGGAATACCAGGTGCGAGGGCCATACCTCTTTCCACAGCAATACCCGGTCCGTCCGCGCGTCGTAGGCATAACGGAATTCCCGGTGCCGGTTCACCACGGCCGTCACACAGTACAGAAGGGCAATGTAGAAGCTGCATCCCTTCTTTTGGGTCTGGTCCACCAGCCGGGTCACGTCCACTTGCGCGGTGAGAGAGGCATAGCAGCGGGCCTGCTGCGTAAACTGCTCCCAATAGCTTTTCCGTTCCCACGTTTCACGGTCGATCACGCACGCGCCCTCCGGCACATCCGCAGAACAGGCCAGCGGCATCGTCATGACCACCTCCGCGCCTTCCCTCTCCCCCGTTTCCCGAAAGCCCACCTTGCGGTACACTGCCTGCGCCGCGCCGTTTCCCTCCACATAGTTGATCCGAACCCGGTCAAACCGGTTCTGTTCCTTGAGCCAGGCGATGGCGGCCCGCAGCGCAGCGGTGCCATAGCCCTTTCCCTGATGCTCCGGCGCGATCATAAAGCGCCATATTTCCACCTCTCGGGGGCCTTTTCCGAAATCAAACATCAGAAAGCCGACCGGCTCGTCGTCGTGATAGATGGCAAAGGGGCGGGCGGTATCATAGAATACCCACGCCTCCGCCAGCGAGGCGGCATTGGACGCCACAAAGCTCTGCTGCTGCCTGGGCAGCTCCATGCCCAGAATTTTCAGATAATTGCCTGCATCGATTTTTCTAAGCTCGACCATGCTGACCTCCGCTATCCATCACGTGCTCCGCAAGCCCCTCCGGGCCATAGGGCACACATTCGTCATCCGGAGGGCAAAACCCTTCCGGGCTTGCCTTCTCCCTTTCTCCGGCTTGAAGTGCGGGCAGAATCTGCTATAATGGCAATAGCATCGTTCACAGAAAGAAGGAGCGTGAAGCAGCCATGGAACAACCGCTTGATATGGGCCTGCTCAAATCGGGCATGCTGTTTCGCAACATGACGGACGGAGAGCTGCTGGATGTGCTTGAGGCCACGCATGCCAGGCGTCAGGTATTTCCGTCCAAAGCGGTGGTTGTGCGGGATGGGGACCCGATGAGCGAAATCGGCATTCTGCTCTCCGGCGGGCTGCATCTATCGCATGTGGACGCCAGCGGAAACAGCAACCTGATGGATACGTTGGGGCCGGGGGACGCCATCGGCCTGCTCAACGCCATCGGCCGCTACCGGCTGCACATATCCGCCGTTGCCACGGAGAAAACCGAGCTGCTTTTTCTGACGGTGGATACGCTGCTGCGGCAGAACCGGCTGACCGTTCCCGCACAGATCCGCTTTCTGCAAAACCTCACGGTGGCTGTGGCGCAGCAGGGGCAGCGCCTGACCCGCAAGCTGGAGGACAGCATCCGCCGTTCCATTCGCGAACGGCTTCAGGATTACCTTTCCGTCCAATATCACAAGGCAGGCAGCCGCACCTTCGTCATTCCCCTGAACCGGCAGGACCTGGCCGACTATCTGTTTGTCGACCGTAGCGCCATGTCCAACGAACTGTGCAAGATGCGGGATGAAGGGCTCATTCAGTTTGAGAAGAGCCGCTTTGAGCTGCTTGTGGAAATGCCCATTACGGACGATGAACCGGACCCCAACCTGAAAAGTGAATAAACCGTTTTGATTCATACGCTCCGCGCCCTGCTTCCGGCAGGCTGCGGAGCTTTTTTTGAGCTCCTGCCCTTGTCTCACCGCCGCTGATGCGGCATTTTGTGTTTGAAAAATAGAATCTTAAAAGATTTGAATTGCGTTGTTCAAACAACCTCTTTTCTTTTCCGCTTCCTGTATGATCGTCATGTAAGGAAGAGCGTCGCGCCCGGCGGGACTCCCCTCCTCAACATCAATCAGGAGGTACACTGATATGTACTACACCAATGGAAACTACGAAGCCTTTGCCCGTCCCCGCAAGCCGTACGACGCCGACCAGAAATCCGCTTGGCTGGTAGGCTCCGGCCTTGCCAGCCTGGCTGCCGCCGCTTTCCTGATCCGTGACGGACAGGTTGCGGGTGAGCGCATCCATATCCTTGAGGAAGCCGCCCTGCCCGGCGGCGCATGCGACGGCATCCTGAACCCGGAGCTGGGATTTGTCATCCGCGGCGGCCGGGAGATGGAAAACCATTACGAATGCCTCTGGGACCTGTACCGCTCCATTCCCTCGCTGGATGTGGAGGATGCCAGCGTTCTGGATGAATTCTACTGGCTCAACAAGGACGACCCCAACTTCTCCAAGAATCGCGCCACGCTGCGCCAGGGAGAGAGCGCCAACACCCGCAACCGCTTTAACCTCAGCGACGAGGCCGCCATGGAGCTGCTCAAGCTCTTCTTCTCCACCGACGAATCCCTCTACGACAAGACGATCGACGACGTTTTCACCGACGAGTTTTACCGCTCCGATTTCTGGATGTACTGGCAGACCATGTTCGCCTTCGAGAAATGGCACTCCGCCCTGGAGATGAAGCTCTACCTGCACCGCTTCCTGCATCACATCGGCGGCCTGCCCGACCTGTCGGCGCTCAAGTTCACCCGCTACAACCAGTATGAATCGCTGATTCTCCCGCTGGTGCGCTACCTGCAGGACAACGGGGTACAGTTTCACTACGGCGTGACCGTAACCAACGTGCTGTTCCACTTCCTTCCCGGGAAAAAGATCGCCCATCAGATTCTCATGATGCGCGATGGGCAGGAGGAGACCATCGACCTTACGGAAAACGATCTGGTGTTCGTCACCAACGGGTCCTGTACGGAGTCCTCCGCCCTGGGCGACAACGAGCACGCGCCCGTGCTGGAGGTGACATCCGGCGAAGGCGCAAGCTGGACCCTGTGGAAAAACATCGCGCTGCAGCATCCCCAGTTCGGCCGTCCCGAGAAATTCTGCTCCGACATCAACGCCACCAAATGGGAGTCTGCCACGGTGACGCTGCTGGATGAAAAGATCGTTCCCTACGTGCGGGAAATTTGCCAGCGCGATCCCTATTCGGGCAAGGTGGTGACCGGAGGCATCGTCACGGTGCGCGACTCCGCCTGGCTGATGAGCTGGACCTTTAACCGCCAGCCGCATTTCAAGGCGCAGCCCGCAAACCAGCTGGTGGGCTGGATCTACGGCCTCTATCCCGACCGTCCGGGCGACTATGTGGGCAAGCCCATGAGCGAGTGCACCGGCGCCGAGATCTGCATGGAATGGCTCTATCACCTGGGCGTCGAGGAAGACAGGATCGAAACCCTGGCCCGCGAGAGCGCCAGCACCGTGCCCTGCATGATGCCCTATGTCACGGCGTTCTTCATGCCCCGCGCCGCCGGCGACCGTCCCGCTGTCGTCCCCGATGACTGTGTGAACTTCGCCTTCCTGGGCCAGTTCGCCCAGACGGAGCGCGACACGATCTTCACCACCGAATACTCCGTGCGCACCGCCATGGAGGCCGTCTACACCCTGTTGGACGTGGAGCGGGGCGTGCCCGAGGTGTTCAATTCCGCCTATGATGTCCGCTGCCTGCTCAACGCCACCTACTACCTGCTGGACGGCCGCAAGCTGACCGACATGAAGCTCCCCCTGCCGCTCAAGATGACGCTGCACGCCGGCCTGGACAAGCTGGATGGAACCATCCTTCTGGAATTGCTGGAGCACTACCGGCTGGTTTGATTTCTTTCCTCCACCGACCCTTTCAAAAGGAGCGTAGGTTTCATGAATAAGCATCCTGTTTTCCCCTATGATCTTCCCCCGGCTTCAGGCGCGACCGGCGGCGCCGAAACGGCTTCCCGCCCGGTCAACCGCAAAACCGGCATCGTGGCCTCCATCGTGTTGGCTGTCCTGGGCCTTCTGACCTTCTTCACCCCCATTTCGGTGGGGGTGGGGATGGCCTACCTGCTCACCGCCGGGCTGATGGTGTACGGCATTTCCCAAACCGTAGCTTTCTTCCGCGCACCGAAGGAGGCGCGGAGCGGCTGGACACTGGTAAACGGCATCATGCTGCTGCTGTTCTCAGGCTTTACGCTGTGGAGCGGGCTGAGCGGTGTCTACGGCACCCTGCAGATGATTGCAATCCTCTCCTATGTGGCTGGTTTCCTGACGATAGCCGCGGGCATTTCCCAGATTTCCACCTTCTTCGCCCTGCAAAGAGCGTCCGGCTCGGGCTGGATCATGGCAAGCGGCATCCTCAACCTGCTGCTCAGCCTGGTCATTCTGGCCAACCCGGTGGTCAGCTGGTTCACCCTGACCTCCGTCTGGGGCATCTATCTGACGGTTTCCGGCATCGCCCTGTTTGCCGAATCCCTGTCCGGCCGCAGAGCGTGCCACTCCTGAGCAGCGGAGGCGCCTGAAATGAAAAAGCTTGCTTTCCTTCTCTTTCCCCTGCTGGCCCTGACGGTCGGGAGCCTGTCGGCCTTCCTCTCTCGCGCCGGGCTGGAAGGTATGTATCCGCTGCTGATCATATCACCGCTCACCCCGCCGGACGCCGTCTTTCCCATCGTATGGACCGTGTTGTATGTGCTCATGGGACTGGGGCTGGCGCAGGTCGTGCGAAAGGGCGGACCGGGCACATCCCGCGCGGTGATCGCCTGGAGCCTTCAGCTGGCGCTGAACTTCTGCTGGAGCCTTCTGTTCTTTGGCGCGGGACAATTCCTGGCCGCCCTGCTGTGCCTGGCCCTGATGTGGTTCATGATCGTGGTGATGATGCTCGCCTTTCATTCCGTCAGCCGGGCTGCCGCCTGGATGCAGCTGCCCTATCTGCTCTGGGTGAGCTTCGCGGGCTATCTGAACTACATGGTATGGGTTATGAACCCCTGATCCTCGGCCCATCTCCTTTTCCCCCACTCCGCCCCAATAGGGCAATATCATCCAGGAGGTATTCATGATGTCTTACTTTTTCCTGACCTCGACCGCTTCCGTGTGGATCGCCATTCTCTACATGTTTCTGGGTCTTCCCCTGCTGCTCAACCCCGTTGCGAGCGGCACCTTCTTCATCTGGGCGCTAGCCGCAGGCTCCGCCGTCTACGCAGTCAGCCATCTGGCGCGCTATATCCAGGGACGCAAGGAAGGTCTGGCAAGCGGCGGCGACCTGTTCCTGACCGTCGTTCCCCTGCTTTTCACCGTGGCTTCCCTGATCTGGCCGCAAACCCTGCTGGCCTTCCTGCCGCTGGTGCTGGGCGCGTTGCTGCTGGTAGACGCTCTGGGCAAGGTTCCCCTGACCATTGGGGCCATCGAGCTGGACAGCCCGGCGATGATTCCCCTTGCCATGTCCTGCTTCTTCCCGGCCCTGCTGGGCATCCTGCTGATGGTCAACCCCTTCTCGGCCGTTCATATCGTGATCCGGCTGTTTGGAATCGTGCTGATGATCACCGGGGTGATCGAGCTGATCACCGCCGTCGTTTCCCACCGCACGGCCGAAGCCATCTCATCCGAAACCAACCATCTGTAAAGGAGCCATTCCCATGATGAATTTCTATATCTGCGAACACTGCGGAAACATTGCCTACAAACTGACGGACAGCCGCGTTCCCCTGACCTGCTGCGGCTCTCCCATGACCTTGCTCGTGCCGGGCCTGAGCGACGGAGCGACGGAAAAGCACCTGCCCGCCATCTACCAAGCAGGCGATCAGGTTGAAATCGCCGTCGGCATCCAGGCCCATCCCATGACGGAGGAACACCTCATCGAGTGGGTCATTCTGGAGACCGGAAACGGCTTCCACGTCATCGACCTCGCGGCGGGCCAGGCGCCGCGTGCTTCCTTCCGGCTGGCTCCCATGGAACAGGTTGTGGCCGCCTATGCATTCTGCAATCTGCATGGCCTGTGGCTGACGGACGCCTCCTCGGGCTTCGGCCTCTGATCTTTTCCCGCGAAAGGCCGCAGGCTTCGCCGCCTGCGGCCTTTCGCGCATGCCGGGCACGGTACGCCATGCGCTTTTTACGCGCGAGCCGCCAGGCAAGTTGCCCGCGGGCAGCGCATATCCTTTCCAAAACGTTTGGAGGGGTTGAAAGGTGCATGATCGCATTCAGGAGCGTTGCATCCGCATCGGGCAATATATCGCGGACACGGGCGCAACCGTGCGCGGAGCCGCGCGTCATTTTGGGGTCAGCAAATCCTCGGTGCATAAGGACATGGACGAGCGCCTGCCCAGGATCAATCAAACGCTGTATCGCCAGGTACGAAGCGTGTTAAGCTATAACAAGTCCGTGCGCCACCTGCGCGGAGGGGAGGCCACCCGCCGGAAATACCTTCACAGCTGATCGGGTTTTCCCCCGCAAGCAGGATTTGCCTTTTCCATGGCGAATAGGTAAAGGTCAGGGGCGTACGCGCTTTCTTTGTTGTGCCCTGGATTGCAGTGGAAAAGGAGTTTGAGCGAATGGCAAGCATCAGCGACATCGGAATTGATCTGGGCACTTCGCAAATCCTGATCTATATGAAGGGAAAGGGCATCATTCTGCGCGAGCCCACCGTGGTCGCCATCGACCGCGACAGCCGGGACATCCTTGCCTTTGGCGACGAGGCCAAGCGCATGATCGGCCGTACGCCGGGCAACATTCTGGCCATCCGCCCCCTGCGCGAGGGCGCAATCTCCGATTACGAGCTGGTCAGCTTCATGCTCAAGGGATTTGTGCTCAAGGCCATCGGCAAGCACATGTTCGCCCGGCCGCGCGCCATTCTCGCCCTGCCCACGGCCATCAACGAAATGGAAAAGCGATCGCTGATCTCCACCATGTTTGACGCTGGCATGCGGCGCACGCAGCTTCTCAACCGCTCGCTGGCAGCCGCGCTGGGCGCGGGCCTGCCCATGGACGAAGCCTACGGCACCATGATCGTGGACATCAGCGCGGGGGTTACGGACATCGCGGTGCTCTCCTTCGGCAAGGTCATCGTGTCGGACTGTGCCAAGGCCGGCGGCGACCGGTTTGACGACGCCATCATCCGTCACCTGCGGCGCAAGCACAACCTGCTCATCGGCGAGCGGACCGCCGAGGAGCTCAAGATCAACATCGGCTCGGCCATTCCCCGCTCCGATCAGCTCTACATGGAGGTCACCGGCCGCAACCTGATCACCGGCCTGCCCAAGACCATGCGCATCACCAGCGACGACATCACCGAGGCCATCGACGAGCCGCTCCAGCAGCTGATCGAGAGCATTCATGGCGTGCTGGAGCATACCCCGGCGGAGCTGGCGGCGGATATCTTCGAATATGGCATTCTGCTCTCCGGCGGCGGCGCGGAGATGTTCGGCCTGTGCGAGGCCATCGCCGACGCGCTCAAGGTGCCATGTTCCTGCGCGGAGGACCCGCAGACCAACGTGGTCATGGGCTGCGGCCGCGCGCTGGAAAACATGCATGATCTGGGACAGTACCTGGACGACGGCCGCCGGCGGATGATGGGTCGGTAAAATCATGATAAAAGCGGAGAAAAGGCATTTGACCTTTTCTCCGCTTTTTGAATGTACGCCTTCACTTGCGGCACAGGCAGAAGGGATGGCCCGCCGGGTCCAGCATGGTAACGAAGTCGTCCCCGCCAAACTGCTCCGGTGCCTTGACCGCGCCCAGCGACAGCGCACGCCGGACCGCCGCCGCCACGTCCTCCACCTGAAAATCAAAATGCATCTGCTTTTGCTGCCTGCCCGGCTCCTCCGGCCATACGGGAGGCATATAGCCTTCGATTTTCTCAAACAGGAACACCACGCCCGCTTCACTTCGCACGGCGGGCTTTGCAAACAGCTCGCAGCGCTCCCAGCCCAGCAGGTCGGCGTAAAAGGCCTGAAGCGCCCGCTCGTCGCCGCAGTCAACCATGACGTTGCCCAGCGCTACCTGCTCCATCAGACATGCCCCCTTATTCTTCCTCCACGCCGCGAAGCCTGAGCTCGTCGCGCACATATCCGGCGAGGATGTCCACGATGCGCGCGTTGCGTCCCCCGTGCGCCACGATCACGTCCGCCAGCTCGATATAGTTGCGGATGTGTTTGTCATACATGGGCTTGACGGTGCTGAGGTACTGCACGGAGATGTTTTCGATGCTGCGGCCGCGCTCATTGATGTCGCGGGTGATGCGGCGCAAGAGGCAAATGTCCGGCTCCACGCTCATGTAGAGCTTGAGAAACATCAGTTCGCAGAGGCGCTCGTCATAGAACACGTGGATGCCCTCGATGATGAGCACGTCCGGCGGATAGATCAGCTCGTCCGTATCGGCGCGGCGATGCTGGGTGTAGTCATAGCGCTTGCGGGTGATGGGTTTCCCGTCCAGAAGGAGCTTGATGTCCTCCAGAAACAGGTCGTGGTCAAAGATTTCCGGCTCGTCGTAGTTGAGCAGCGACCGCTCCTCAAAGGTGAGGCTGGGATGATCCCGGTAGTAGCAGTCATGGTTGATCACGAGTGACCCTTTACCAATGGACCGGCAAAGCTCCTCCGCCAGCGTGCTTTTCCCGCTTCCGCTGGCACCGCAGATTCCAATGACGATCATGGCCCGCACCGCGCCCTTCCGTGCTTTTTTCCTTACGATAGCAGACCCGATGTGCCCTGTCAAGACAAAATCCGGCATTTTGCGCCGCGCATACGCTCATTGGAAGGATTGAAAATCGTTCTATTTTTATCGTTTTTCAATAAATATTTGTTGACAATCATATTTTTTCGAGCTATACTTGACCTGTGCGAAAGGAGGTTTTTTGATGAATCATCGAAAAATATCAGCCCTGCTGCTTGCCGCGGGCGCCATCGCCATTGCGGGGGTCCTCTGGGTTTTTGGCCTGGCGGTGCCCGCCGCCGCTGACCGTTGCCAGAGGCTGTTTTCCGGGGTATCGTGGCTGTACTGGCCGGCGCTTGTCTATGTATGGGCGGTCGGAGTGCTGATGCTGTGCGCCATCCTCCAGTACATGCGCATCTGCCTGCGCATCGGCCGGGACCGCTCCTTCTGCGCGGCCAACGTCGCCGGCCTGCGGAGCATCGCCCGGCTGCTGTTTGCCGCCTCGGCGATGTGCCTGGCGGCGCTGGCCGCGGTGTTTCTGCCCAACATGGCGCCGGGGCTGTGGTGCGCGTTCGTCATCTTGCCGGCCATGGCCAGCGGCGCCATGGCCTCGCTGGCCCTTGCGCTCTCCTGGCTCCTGGCGCGCGCGGCGCAGCTTCAGGAGGACAGCGAGCTGACGATTTGAGGAGGATGCTGCATGGCAATACGGGTGGATCTTGACGTCATGCTGGCCCGCCGGAAAATGAGCATGACGGAGCTGAGCGAGCGGGTGGGCATCACCATGGCAAACCTTTCGATCCTGAAAAACGGAAAAGCCAAGGCCGTGCGCTTCAGCACGCTCAATGAGATATGCAGGGCGCTGAACTGCCAGCCCGGCGATATCCTGGCATACGAGGAGGACTGAACATGGAAAGCCAAAATAAGGCCGTCTTTTCAAAGGAGGCCGCATGGCTGCTCGTGCTGGCCATGCTCGCATCGGTCACGTATCATTTTGCGCATCCCTTTTTCCTCTCACCCGATTACCTTCATCTGCCCGGCGTCGGGCTGGCGATCACGCAATGGGCGCTGCTGGGCGGCTGCCTGATGTGCGCAGCCCGGGAAAAGCGGCTGCGAATCACCCGCGGCGGCGTGTTGCTGGCCGTGCTTTCTGCGCTGCTGGCGCTGTGCTACGCCCTCTACGCCAACGATATGCTGCGCCTGATGAACCTGCCGGTGCTGTTGGCGCTCACGGTGCAGGCGCTGTTTTCCCTGTGCGGACACGTCACATGTCCGACCCTGTCCGCCGCCGGGCTGTGGGAGGGGCTGTGCCGTTTCTTCCCCGCGCTGGGCCGGTTCTTCTCCCTTCCCCTGCGTGCCATGCGTGAGCATGCAGCGGTGCGTGACGGACGGCGCTCCGGGCTATGGGTGGGGATTGTCGTTTGTGTTCCGGTGCTGGCGGTAATCGTATGGCTGCTTGCCAGTGCGGACCCGGTATTCCGCGCTTTCACGGACGCCCTTTTTGACCGTCTGGGTCGCTTCGATCTGACGCTGCTGCGCAGGCTGATCCTTTTCCCGCTATGCGGGCTGCTGCTTTTTTCACTGCTGTATTCATGCCTGTCACAGGGCGGCGCGGCGCTTGCGCCCAATCTTTCCGCAGTCCGCGCGCCGGTGTTCGCGGTGTCGCTGGCCGCCCTGACGGTGGTCTACGCCGTGTTTTGCTACATTCAGGTCCGCTACCTGTTCGGAGGCATCGAAACCGCGCTGCTTCAGGGCGGGTATGCCCAGTACGCGCGAAGCGGCTTTTTCCAGCTCGTGGCGGCCGCCTGCATCACGCTGGCGCTGGTGGCGCCGCCCACCGTGCTCTACCCCGCGCAGCGCGGCATGCGCGCCCTGTGCGGCGCGGTATGCCTGCTGACGGTCGTAATCACCGCATCCGCCTTCTTTCGCATGCGGCTGTACATCCTTGCCCACGGCATGACGCTGCTGCGGCTGCTGACGCTGTGGGCGATGCTGATGATCCTCCTGGCGCTGATCTGCCTGCTTGTGAAGTGCGTGCGTCCGAGCCTGCGCCTCTGTCCGCTGCTGTGCACGGCCGCGCTGTGCTCCTGGGGGGCCCTCAACCTGAGCTGCATGCCTCTGCAGGTGGCGCGGTACAACGTGCATGCCTATCAGGCCGGTCAGCTTATCACGCTGGACACAGATCATCTTTCCTCCCTCTCGCCCGACGCCTGGCCGGCCCTCGAATCGCTTGGAGGCAGCCCGGACGGCAGCGCTGCCGCAGACGAGATCTGCCGAAAATGGGAGGACCTGACTCCTGTCTGGTATGATTGGGCGCTGTCCTGGGAACGTGCGCCGCACCGGTGATCCTGCGCATACGCCCGGCTTATGCTTGCATTTTCCCTCCGAATCCGATATGATAGAGAATGTTGGATTCCGCTTGTTTTGGAGGGGTTTTTTTGCACGCA
>CALVNG010000073.1 GCA_944349545.1 uncultured Eubacteriales bacterium | reverse complement strand
TATTCAATCGATTGTGTCGCTCCGACAATCAATAGACGCGTTGCGGCGCGAATGGAAGAGCAGGATGGCCGCACTTGCCTGGCAGAGATAGGAAAACGCCATCTCAAGGAATGCCAAATGAGGAAGCAGGATTCGGATTTCATTTTGAGGGATACGACCCGCCAAAACTTCCAAAATGGTTTTTTGCCGGTATGAGGCTGCCGCATGTGGAAGCGGTAGCATGTGATTTTGATATTGAAAATCATCCCTCGCTGTTCTCATCCCACCACACGACGCAGTTGACAAACTCCACCAGCGTATCAAAATGATTCTGAAGATCGAGATGGATAACCTCACCATCGCTTAGGAAGGTATAGGAGGGCTCGGTCTCGCCCTGCGCAGACGCGATGGAGGAGACCGCAACATAGCCGTTCTTGCCGGGAATGTTGGTAACTGCGTAGACAAACATGGGCAGTTCGAACAAGGTGATCAGGCGCCGCTGGGAGATAGACACCTTTTCAAACGGCGTTTGAAATTCCGGCTGATAGGATACGCGCTGCATGCGGCAGTGGTCCGGCAAGGTGATGGTGTTTCCCTCCGCCAGATAAAGCGTATAGGACGTTTCGCCCACAAGATCATATTCCCGTAGCGCCTCATCTTCTGCGCAGGCTACCTGTACCCTGCCGTTGCACGCCTCGTCCGAAAAGATCGTGTAAATGCCTGCATTCAGCGTCTCTCCTACGGAATAGATGCCGGGCACATCAATGACCGTATCGCTTGAGGCGGTGTCATAGACGCTCTTATTCTGGACGCTGTAAGGGCTTCCTTCCTCTTCTGCCGCTGCGGTACAAAGAGAGGCGCACAGCACTATCAGCAGCATAAAAAGGGTTCCAATCCGTTTCATGTTTGTTTCCTCCCTTAGCCCACGCCGACTTCGGCGGGCCATACGATGCAGTTGACGAACTCGACAAACCGGTCGTCCTGGCGCCACAGCTCAAGCGAAACGGTTTCTCCCTCCCGGATTTCGGTGCGTACAGGCGCCTCTTTACCCGTTTCGGCCCCGATGGTGGACACGATGAAGTACGCCTCCTCGCCGGGAATGCTCGTCACGAGATAATCATAGGTGGGCAGCTCCATCCATGTGAAAAAGCGGCGGTGGGAAATGGTGAGCTTCTGCTGCTGATCCTCAAAAACCGGGTTATAGCGCACCCGGCGCATCTGACAGTTCGCTGGCAGCTCCACGGTCATCCCCTCGCCGAGATAGAGCGAGCAAAGGGTTTCGCCCTCCAGCGGATAGGCGTACAGCGCCTCTCCGTCGCCAGTGAGTACGCGTGCTTCGCCGGCGCAAAGCGCATCCGACTCGATGGTGTAGATGCCGGGGTCCATATCGCGCCCGGCGAGATACGCGCCCGCCTGGGTGATCAAAGTACTGCTTTTCGCGGTGTCATAGGCGCTGCGCGGGCGATAGACAAAGGGGTTGGACATCTCCTCCAGCGCGTTGCCTTCCAACTGCCCGAAGCACAGCGTACAGGGAAGGAGGGTCTGGTAGGGCGCCTCGGAGAGCGCTTCCGGGGTCAAAGCGAGCAGAGACGCCCGGTCCTGCGATGGGAGGAGCGGACAGGCAGGGTCCACATGATAGGATGACGTATCGTGCGGGGCGACATAGTAGACGGTTTCCCCGGTCTGCGCCAAGCCGGTTAAGGATACCGGCAGGGTCATGCACAGCAGAATCAGGCATAGTCGGACGCGGTGCCTCATCGTTCTTCCTCCTATCGGCATAAGGTATCCTTTCATAATAATAACGAATCAGCCAAAAGATACTATCCCGTCTGCTCCAACTGATGACAGGTCAAATGGGCACCCGTCATGGGATTAGCTGCAGGAGATGTCCACGTTTTCCGCCCTTGACACGGGCCCCCTGCCCGCGTTATGATGCCAATACGGCGGTAAACGGGTTTTTCCGGCGCCGCCGCGATTGGTACCGGCATCTTCCACGCCCCGTCCGGGCGTTTTTCCAAATGCGGGCAGGAAAGGAGACCTCCATCATGAGCCAGCAGCGCATCGAAACCATCTGCGTTCAGGGCGGATACACCCCCGGAAATGGCGAACCCCGGCAAATCCCCATCGTCCAGTCCACCACGTTCAAATACGCCACCAGCGAGGACATGGGCAAGCTCTTTGACCTGGAGGCTTCGGGCTATTTTTATACCCGCCTGCAAAACCCCACCAACGATTTGGTAGCGGCCAAGATCGCCGCGCTGGAGGGCGGCACGGCGGCCATGCTGACCTCGTCGGGGCAGGCAGCCAATTTCTTTGCCCTGTTCAATATCGCCACCTGCGGGGACCATATCGTGGCTTCCTCCAGCATCTACGGGGGCACGTTCAACCTGATTTCCGTCACCATGGCGAAGATGGGCATTACATGTACCTTTGTCGCGCCGGACTGTACGGCGGAAGAGCTGGACGCAGCGTTCCGCCCCAACACCAAGGCCGTCTTTGGCGAAACCATCGCCAACCCCGCGCTGACCGTACTGGACATTGAGAAGTTTGCCGCTGCCGCGCACGCGCACGGCGTACCCCTGATCGTGGACAACACCTTTCCCACGCCCGTCAACTGCCGGCCGCTGGAGTGGGGCGCGGACATCGTGACGCATTCCACCACCAAGTACATGGACGGGCACGGCACGGCCGTGGGCGGAGCCATCGTGGACGGAGGCCGGTTTGACTGGATGGCCCATGCGGACAAGTTCCCAGGCCTGTGTACCCCGGACGACAGCTACCATGGCATCACGTATGCAGAGCGCTTCGGGAAGGAAGGGGCCTTCATCACCAAATGCACCGCGCAGCTGATGCGCGATTTGGGCTCCATCCAGTCACCCCAGCATGCGTTTTACCTGAATCTGGGCCTGGAAAGCCTGCATGTGCGCATGGCCCGCCACTGCGAAAACGGACAGGCAGTCGCGGAATACCTATCGGCGCATCCCAAGGTGGCGCGGGTGATCTATTGCGGCCTGCCCGGCGATCCCTATCATGCGCTGGCGCAGAAATACCTCCCAAACGGCTCGTGCGGCGTGGTTTCCTTCGAGCTTAAGGGCGGACGCACGGCAGCCAGCACCTTTATGAGGGCGCTCCGGCTGGCGGCCATTGAAACCCATGTGGCCGACGCCCGCACCTGCTGCCTCAACCCCGCCAGCTCCACCCACCGCCAGATGACTGACGAGCAGCTGCATGCCGCCGGCATTCCCGCCGGCCTGGTGCGCATGAGCTGCGGCTTGGAGAGCCGGGAGGACCTGATCGCCGATATCTCCCAGGCGTTGGATGTCATCTGAGCGGCGAGCGCTATCATCAGTCAAAGCGAGGCGATCCTATGCCCATCAAGATTCCCAACCAGCTTCCGGCTACCGAAACCCTGACGCGTGAAAACATCTTCGTGATGACGGAAACCCGCGCCCTGACGCAGGATATCCGGCCTCTGCGCATTCTGCTTCTCAATCTGATGCCCACCAAGGTGGATACCGAAACGCAGTTTGCCCGCGTGCTGGGAAATACCCCGCTGCAAATTGAGCTGGAGCTGATCGCGCCTTCGGGCCGTGTGTCCAAGAATACGCCGCAGGAGCATATGCTGGCGTTTTACAAGCGGTTTTCCGACGTGAAAGACCAGAAGTTCGACGGACTGCTCATCACCGGCGCGCCGGTGGAGCACCTGCCCTTCGAGCAGGTGGACTACTGGCCGGAGCTGTGCGAAATTATGGAATGGAGTAAAACGCACGTCCATTCCACCTTGCACATCTGCTGGGGCGCGCAGGCGGGGCTGTACTACCATTACGGCATTCCCAAGCGACAGCTGCCCAGCAAGCTGTTTGGCGTATTCGAGCATACGGTGGAAGAACCCAACTTCATTCTCTTCCGCGGCTTTGACGACCGCTTCTGGGTGCCGCATTCCCGCAATACCACCGTTGATCGTGCGGATATCGAGGCTGTGCCGGGGCTCAAGGTGCTTGCCGCCTCGCCGGAGGCGGGCGTCTACGCCGTGAAAACCGAGGGCGGACGTCAGGTTTACCTCATGGGTCATGCCGAGTATGACCGTGATACCTTGAAAAAGGAGTATCTGCGGGATGTGGCCGCGGGTGTGGACATTCAGCTTCCGCAGCACTATTTTCCCCATGATGATCCGGAGCAAGAGCCTGTGGTCAAGTGGCGCTCCTGCGCCAGCCTGCTCTATTCCAATTGGCTGAACTATTTTGTGTACCAGACCACGCCCTACGACCTGTCCGCGTCCTTCCCCGCCGGGCATTCGGCGGAGGAATGAAAGGGCTTTTCCCAATCGCTTGATAAAAAGCGGAAAATCATCTTGACAAACGCCCCTTCAATCCGATATAATATCTATCGTTGCGAAAAGGCAACGCGCGATCGTGGCGGAATTGGCATACGCGCACGTTTGAGGGGCGTGTCCGATGAGGGTACGGGTTCAAGTCCCGTCGATCGCACCAAGATTCCGTGGAATCAAAGGATTCCACGGAATTTCTTTTCATGGCAACGGGAGTGCTGCAGCTGAAGCGTCTCAGCCCTGCTTTGCCTTCGCACCTTCTGCTGCGCTATCATCCAGTCAGGGTTGTGGTCCATACGCTCCTTCGATCAGAAGAAGGGCCTTACAGGGCGGGAGGACGGTTTTATGTGCGATACAGAGAAAATTGGCTGCTGCGGCGCGTACTGCGGAACATGCCGTGAATTTTCGAAAACCTGCAAGGGGTGCAAGCTGGGGTATCTGAATGGTTCGCGGGACTTGCGCCGGGCGAGGTGCAGCATAAAGATCTGCTGTCTGACCAGAAGCTGTATCACCTGCGCAGACTGCGAGATGTTTGACAGTTGCGAAACCATTCAGCGCTTTCTACGCCATCCCGGCTACAAGTACTCCAAATACAGGCAGGCGTTGGTCTTTATTCGCGCACATGGCTATGCCGCGTTTATGAATGCGGCGGATCGGTGGACAAACGCTTACGGGAAATTCACATAAGGCGGCTTTTTCTGTGATCGTCCGGACAAGCCCGTTTTTCGCTGCTTGCAGAATCCATCCACCTCCGGCAAAAGCCGCCTGAAACCCGGTGCTTTCAGGCGGCTGTGCCATAAGGAGGCCGTCACTCCGCTTCCAGCAGCGCCATCCGGTGGGCGGCAAAGAAGTCGCGTGCCACTTCGTCTCCCGGCTTCCCTTCGTACATATAGGCTTGCCAGGTGGGGCTGAAAGCGTCCGAAAATACAGCGTCGTTCCATAGAAACGTGCATTGCTCAAGGCTGCGCTCATAGTCGGCAAGCGACTGCTCGCTTACGTCCCAGCGGATGCTTTCGATCTGGCGCAATTTCTCTTGCCTGAGACGCTCCTGCTCCTCAAGCTCGCGCTTTTCCGCACCCTCCGCCGCCTCGATGCGCGGCCTGAGCCGCTCGATCTCGGCGGCGTAGTGCTCCTTCATCAGCAGGTAGGTGCTGTACTCCGCAGGCGACGCGTCCCCGTAAAACATGGCGCCATCCCTCTCCGGCTGATGGCTCACGTAAAAGGCAAGCCACTCGATGGCCAGCTCCTTTTGCGTGGAATAGGGATTGACCACAAACAGCGTCCCGTCGCACAGGAGCAGCGCGTGGTCCTGCAAGGGCAAAGTGAGCGCCATGGGCACGAAATCGGAAACGGGTTCGCCGTTGGAATAGAGGCGCCGGCCGGGATGGAAGGAAGCATATACGGAGAAGAGGTAGGAGGGCTCGCTGTTGAGGCGGGTGGTGGCGAAGCGCTCGTTCATGTCGCCATAGGGCACTTGGGGACTGCTTTCGGGAATGGAGGCGCAGGCGAGGGTCAGCTTGTCCAAAAGCTGCGCCAGGTCCGCTTCATAGCGGGGAATGGCCGACGCATCCTGCGCCATCAGCGTATAATACTGCTCCCTGAGCCGGCTGAACAGCGTAGCCTTGAAGCTGTCAATGTCAAGCCCGTCGCCAAAGGGCGTGATGCCCGCCCGCAGCGCCGCTTCGCCCACGCGCTCGTCCCAGTCGATCAGAAAATCCAGAAATTCCATATAGGTGGAGGGCATGTCCTCAGGCGTCAGCCCCAGCTGATCGAGCGCGTATTGGCTGTAGCCCAGGGTGAATTGGGTGACGTTCCTCATCACGGCGGCGATCTCGTCACCGTGCATTACTGTCTCATGGAAAAATGGCCGGCAGGCTTCGGTCCGCTCCCGGAGCAGCGGGGAGCCGTTGAGCGGGGTATAGTAGCCCTTTTCAAGGGCCCGCCGGGTATCATGCCCTGCGGGTAGCTCAAAGATATCCATTTCGTCCGACTTAAGCGTCATGTGCTGGGCAAACAGGGCCAGGGCATCGTAAGAACTCGTTTGTCGGTATTTCACGGCGATCTGCGGATGTGCCTGAGCAAATTCCCGCTCTATCCAGCTCTCCGGATAGTCGCAGGAGATCGTGAGGGGCTTGAGCTGCGCCTGCGGCAAGGTGGACAGGGCATATATAGCCTGGTCCTGCAAAAGCAGCAGGCGGCCATCCTGCGCAAGCGCCCTGCCGCCAAATGACAGGTGGGGAAGATAGGCCACGACCTCGCAGGCATTGCCCGCGGAGAACGCCAGCAGCTCCTCACCCGATTCGACCAGCACGCGGTCACGCCATGGGTCGTACAATAACCCGTTGACGCTGCCGACCGACATGTTCAGGTCCTCGCTGGCATACAGCGTGACGAAGGTCTCCGCGGCGGGGTCAAAGTCCGTGATTCGCCACCGCTCGTCGGGAAGGGCCTCCAGAAGAAGCAGATGACCGTCCCGGTAGCGGGCAATCTCGGCCACATCGCTTTGTGCATCGACCGGGCTGCGCGCTCCGGTGACCATGTCAAAGCGGTAGAGGGAAACCTGCGTACCGCCGTCCGTCAGGCCCATGAGCAGGTACAGCGATTCGCCGCAGATCGCGCCGGAGCGAACAGAGGGAAGGCCGGCCTGTCCTACATCGGAAAAGAAGTCCAGCTGCGAAAGGCCGCAAAGCCTCGCGCCGTCCTGCGCAATGTCCACGCGGTAGAGCGAACCGTTTAGCTCATTGAGGCCATAGAGCGCCTCACCGTCGCTGAAAAGCAGGTTGACGAGAGAGGCGTCCTTTTGCAGCCACTCCGGAACGGGCTCATCCTTGGATATTCCGTGAAAGCGCAAAACCTCTGCGGGGATAAACTCATATTCCGGGTTGGCGTTGCGAAGGGGGACAGGCGTAGCCTGCCGGGTTTCCAGATCAAGCTCGTACAGGCTTTTGGCGGTGGATAGCAAAAACGCCGCGTCATCTGCCACGATCGAACAGAAGATTTCCCGGCGCCCTTCGGGGCTTTGAATGCCCGCAACGGTGAAACCTTCCGCCGGCGCAGCCGGCACCGATGCACAGATCAGAAGAAACATCAAAAGCAGCAAGATCCGTTTTATCATGGCGCATGTTCCTTTCCCTTGTTTTCTTGCCTTGGGAGGTAGCAAACGTGTTTCCAGAAATGCCTTTCTCTATTTATTAGACGGAGTTGCGTTGCTTTTTGCAACATAAGATCTATGCTTTTTATCGGCTTGAGTGAAGGCGGTTTGCCGGGCATGAAAAGGCCGGAACAGCGGGCGCAACCTGCAAACGCGGTCATGCTCGTCTGAGCCGGCAACATTCAGATGGCCGAAAAGTCGGCTTTGGCAGCCTCCTGTACCTGCCTGAGCGCCTCCTCGCCGAAACGCTGCGCAAAGTCCCGGCCGGCCTGCGCCTCGACCAAAGCGGCCGCCTGCGGGTCCTGCCTGCGAGCGCAGTGGAGCAGCGTGCGGTAGAGATGGGCCGTATGATAGAGAAAATCCTTCACCTGTGCGCCCTGCAGGCGCCGCTGGATACGCTGCTGCCGCTCCGTGAGAGCAGGCGCGTTTTCCGCGCTTTCCCAATGAAAGGCGCAGCCCGCATCCGGATTTTGGGGCAGACAGGAAGGGAGGCTCAGGCGAAATGCCGGATTGAATCCCCGTAAAATCGCCCGATCCACGCAGCGGCAGTAATAGACGCCAAAATCCTCCAGGCCGCTTTCCCGCCAGGCGGTGTACCAGGGGCATTTGAGCATCCGGAAGCTGACATGGGGGCATTCGGGGTCGTTTTCGGTCCGAATTGATTCGCCGGGCCACGACCACTCGCAGTAGGCGAAATAGGAAGCCATATCATCCAGCGGATCGCCGTTTTTCGTACATCGCGCCGCCATGCGCCGGCCGCGTTCCTCGCCGTAGGTTTCCACGGCCGCCAGCAGCAGCGCGTCCGCGTCCGCTCCGAAGTGCCGGCAGATCTCTCTGGCCAGCAGCCCAAACATCACCGCATGCTGCTTCGGGCCGAAAAGGAAAGCGTTTTCCTGCGAATGCTCCATCGTCAAGGGGATTCCTCCTTTGGGGACGCTATTCGCCCCGCGGCGTCAAGAGGCCGCTGCGGTAAGCGTCCAGCAATTCTTCCAAGGTACGGATGCGCTGCTGAATCTGCCGTCCGTTGTCCGTGTCGGCCACCAGGCAACGCCTCAGGTTGTGCCAGAGAATCTGCGAATCAGAATGGATGTCGTCGTTGGCGTCAAGCACGCGCGTCAGGGAGGAGAAGGGCTGATGCGCTACGATGCGCAGGCCGTGTGAGTTGGAGATCAGCGTGTAGCCCGCGATGCCGGTCGCCTTCTGATACGCTTTGCAGAAGCCGCCGTCGATGACGATCAGACGACCGTTGGCCTTGACGGGGCTTTCACCGCTGCTGACGTGGATGGGCGTATGGCCGTTGATGATATGCGCCTCGGGCGAATCCAGACCAAAGTCGCTCAAAATGCGCCGGCAGACGGCTTCGTCATTGATATGGCGGTAGTAGGGATTCATCGGCTCGACCCAGGCCTCCGGGCTGGCGACAAACGCCCGCTCGAAGGTCTTGACGCTGCGCCCGCACAGGGGCGAGCGCTCGCCGCACCAGAGATACCACATGAAATCCACCGCCTCGGGGTCGCGGGCAAAATACGCCCTGCGGGCCATGCGCTCATGATGGTCCATCAGCGCCCGGCCCTGATAGCATTCGCCGCCGAAGGTCACCTGGGCGAAGCCGCGCGCCTCGGTCATGGGGATGCAGCCGTGAAAGAGCAGGTTGCCGTTGCAGCAGCGGTACAGCCTTCCGTTATCATAGAGAAAGCGCATATGGCGGCGCAGCCGCTCGCTTTTGGCAAAGGATGCGGAAAGGTCGCGCACGACCGACTCTTCGGCGGCGGTAAGACGGTAGGGTTCGGAAGGATCGACCGTGGGCAGTTCCACGGGCCGAAGCGGGTAGACATGCCCGCTGAGAGAAATGCTTTCGCCGTTTTCCGTCAGCCGGTGCAGCAGACGGCGGCCCTCCATGCCATATTCAGGATGGCGCGCGATGAGCTGCCCCTCCAGCTTGAACAGGATGACGGTTATCGCCTGGAGCGCCGCCTGCGTTTCCGCAAGCCCAGGATGGACCTGGCTGGCGAACAGGGCCAGCGACCGCAGGCTGATGCCGTAGCCTGTTTCCAGCAGCTCCATGTTCTCATATTGCAGGCACCCGCGCACAACGGCGGCCATGCACACGGGATTGCCGGAGGCCGCGCCCATCCACAGGATGTCATGATTGCCCCATTCGATGTCCACGGCATGGTGATGCAAAAGCAGATCCATGATGCCGTCCGCGCGGGGACCCCGGTCATAGATATCGCCTACGATGTGCAGCCGGTCTACCGCCAGGCGCTTGATCAGCCCGCACAGCGCCACGATGAACTCGTCGCCGCTGCCGATGTCGATCAGCGTGTCGATGATCTTCTGGTGGTACACCAGCTGGTTGTCGTCCTCATCCGGCAGAGCGTGAAGCAGCTCGTCCAGAATATAGGCATAGGCAGCGGGCGTTGCCTTGCGCACTTTAGAGCGCGTGTACTTGGATGATAGCAGGCGGCTTAGGTCGATCAAATCGCGCAGCGTGCCGTTGTACCACTCCTTGTTCAGCCTGCCTGCGGCGCCAAGCAGCTTGAGCTTCTCCTTGGGATAGTAAATCAGCGTGAGCAGATCGGAGATATCCGCGGCGCTCCGGGTATCGGAAAACAATAGCAGCGCCTTTTCCCGGATGACGCCGGAACAGTTGTTGAGAATGTGCAGAAACGCCTCATATTCGCCGTGAATGTCGCTCATGAAGTGCTCCGTGCCCTTGGGCAGGTTCAGGATGGCTTTCAGGTTGATGATTTCCGTATAAAGCGACTGAACGGTGGGAAACTGCTCGCTGATGCATGCCAGGTAGCGCTTTTGGGATGCCTCGCTCATGAAAATCCTCCGTGTGCTTTTGTAACGTGCCTGCGCCGTCGGGAAACAGTATACGACATTTTGGGCGGGGTGACAATAGGAAACGGCCTGTGCGACGAGCACACAGGCCGCTGATCAACGCCGGCGCGGGAGGATGTTACTCATGGATGCGCAGGACGTTCTTGTTGTTGATGTAGAAATCGACGGTTTCGCCGATGTTCAGGTGGCGCGTATCGTGGTTGAGCAGCTCCAGATTCACGGGAATGGCGCCGCAGTCGATCTGGTAGCGGGTGACGCTGCCCAGCATGGAGCTGCGCACCACCTTGCCGCTGAGATGAATCTTGCCTTCGCCGCCCTCCAGCGTGAACGCTTCGGGCCGGATGGCCACCACCTTGCATCCGGCTTCGGAGGGAATGCTCAACAGGCTGGCCGCCTGCTGGGGATCGTACACGTTGTAATGGCCGATGAACCGGGCCACAAATTCGGTCTTGGGCAGCTTGTACAGCTCCTCCGGCGCACCCTCCTGAGCGATGATGCCGCCGTGCATCACGCACACGCGGTCGGAAATGGCCATGGCCTCCTCCTGATCGTGGGTGACGAAAATGGCGGTGATGTGCATGTCCTGCTGGATCTCGCGAATCTGCACGCGCAGGTTCTGACGGATCTGGGCGTCGAGGGCGGAGAGCGGTTCGTCCAGAAGCAGCACCTTGGGCTCCATCACCAGCGCGCGCGCCAGGGCCACGCGCTGCTGCTGGCCGCCCGACAGCTGGCTGGGACGCTGGTTTTCCTTGCCTTCCAGGCCCACCAGCGCCATCATGTGCGCTACCTTCTTGCGGATTTCTTCCTTGGGCAGCTTTTTGATGGACAGGCCGAAGGCCACGTTCTGCGCCGCCGTCATGTTGGGGAAGAGCGCGTAGCTCTGGAACACCATGCCCACCTGGCGCTGGCGCACGTCCACGTTGGTCACGTCCTTGCCGTCGATGAACACGCTGCCCTCGTCCACGTCGTTGAGGCCGGCAATGGCGCGCAGCAGGGTGGACTTACCGCAGCCGGAAGGACCCAGCAGCGTCACCATTTCGCCCTCGTTGACATCCAGGTTGATATGTTTCAAAACCGTATTGTTTCCGAAACTCTTGACTACGTTGCGAATCTCAATATAGGAGCTCATGGCTTCTCCTCCTTCAGCTGCTTGTGTTCCTTCTTGCCGCTGGACAGCTTCATCACCGCCGCGCAGATGACGGTCATGATAAACACGTAGATGACCACCACTGCGCTGGAGAGATGACCCGTCTGCTTCATGATGAGGTACAGATAGATCTGCACCGTCTCAAAGCTGCCGCCGATCAGCAGGTTGGCGACCACGAATTCGCCAAACAGCGTCGAGAAGCTCAGAAGCGTGCTGACCAGAATGCCCGGCGCGATGCCCGGTACAATGATGCGCAAAAAGGTCGTCCATGTGGAGGCGCCGAGCACGCGCGCCGCCTCCGTGACCGGTACGATGTCGATGGCGTGCATCGCGTTGTTGATGCCGGAATATACCAGCGGCATTACCAGCACGAAGTATGCGCCCGCCAGCACCAGCACCATGGGAAGGTCGGTGCCGCCGTAGGCCCGCAGCAGCGCGGCGGCGCTGATGACGCCGGGAATGGCATAGGGGAGAAGCGTGATGATCTTCATCGCGCTTTCCAGCTTGGGCGAAAACGCCGCGATGGCGAACACCACCGGCGTCATGACCAG
>CALVNG010000072.1 GCA_944349545.1 uncultured Eubacteriales bacterium | reverse complement strand
GCAAGCGCACCGCCGCCTACGTATATGACCGTGCCGGCCTGACCCTGCGCGACAGCGACGCGCCTCACCTCGACCAGCTGAACTATTCCTTCGCGCTCATCAAAAACGGCGAGGTCACCGGCAGCCACTGGCAGAGCATTGACGTGTTCCGCCGGTACGTGGAAAAGCATTCGCATATTTTGCCGGTGCTGGCCATCGGCGGCTGGGGCGCGGACGGATTTTCGCAGGCCGCCTCCACCGCGGACGGGCGCGCGCGCTTTGTGGACAGCACGCTGGTGCTGATGGAGCGCCACGGCTTTCTGGGCGTGGACATCGACTGGGAATATCCCGGTTCCTCGGCGGCGGGCATCGCCTCCAGCGCCAACGACCGCAAGAACTTCACTTTGCTGCTTGAGGCGCTGCGCGAGGGCCTGGACGGACTGACCGCGCAGGACGGGAAGCCCCGCATGCTGGCCGTGGCCCTGGGCGGCGACCCCTGGCACATCCGCAACCTGGACGTGAAAGCCATCGGCGCATTGTGCGACCAGGTAAACCTCATGACCTACGATTTGCAGGCCGAGGGCGTCGCCAGCCACCACACCCCGCTCTACGGTGCCAGCGAGAGCTATCCCCAGAGCGTGGACCGGGCGGTGCGAAGCTATGTGGAAGCGGGCCTTCCCCGCAGCAAGATCATGATCGGAGCGGCCTTCTACGGCCGCAGCTTCACCCTCAGGCAAGGCACCGCCCAACCTGTCTGGTCCCAGGCCACCGGCACGGGCAAGTCGCTCACCTATGACCGGCTCAAGGCCGTGCTGGCCGACGCCCAAACCGGCTTTGACGAACAGGCAAAGGCGCCTTACGCGACGGACGGCACGACGTTCTGGACCTATGACGACCCGGTGTCCATCCATTACAAAGGCGCCTATGCGTTGGAAAACGGCCTGATGGGGATGATGTGCTGGGAATATGGCGGAGATTCCAGCGGAGAGCTGCTGGCCGCCATGCACGAAAGCCTGAACGGAACCCTTACAGCGCAGCCTTGAGCGGCGACAGGTCCACGCCCTGCTGATCCCTAAGCGCCTCGTACAGCTTGCCCAACACCGCCTTCACGCCGCCGGGCACGTCGCTCTCGGCGTTGAGGGGCATGACGGGATCGTGCACGCTCAGCCGCAGCAAAAACCATGCGCTGTTGAGCTCCCCGTCAATGTCGAAGGAGATGCGCACGCCCTCGCGGTTGTCGGGGGCCACATGCCAGTCCTCATGGCTGCTGGCGTAGTCCAGCACGTATTCGATGATCTGGCGGGCGGCGGCGGCAAAGTCCTCACAGGTGACCGGAAGACGGATTTCCGTGCTCTCCACGGGCTCGCGCAGACCGTCCAGCAGGGAGCTGAGCGACTTGCCCTGCTGCTTCATCTGCATGGCCTTGATCAGAAGCACCGTGACCAGGTACATGCCGTCATCCAGGAAATGGTTGTCGCGCAGGGCCGCATGCCCGCTCGTCTCGATGGCGAGCGGGCAGTCGATGCCCGCCTGATTGAGACGCACGGCCTCGTCAATCACATTGCGGTAGCCGCGTTTATAGCGGTAGTGCTCGCCACCCCACTCGCGGATGAAATCCGACAGTCCGGAGGAGGTGACCGAGTCGGTCACGATGGTCGCGCCGGGGGCCTCATCCAACAGAATCGCGCTGATCATGGCAATCAGGCGGTTGCGGTTGATCTC
Source organism: uncultured Eubacteriales bacterium (assembly GCA_944349545.1). Lineage (GTDB taxonomy): Bacteria > Bacillota > Clostridia > Christensenellales > Aristaeellaceae > Limiplasma. Next base: position 10,304 of record CALVNG010000072.1, on the reverse strand, counting down.
CTTGCCCGTATGGTCCACGATGGCTGCGCGGTCGCAGTCCGCGTCAAAGATAATGCCCAGATCCGCATCCACGCGCTTGACCGCGGCGGAGACGGAGGCCATGGCTTCCTTGTTTTCGGGGTTGGGGATGTGATTGGGGAAATGGCCGTCCGGGTCCAAAAACTGGCTGCCCTCAATCCACGCGCCCAGGTCCTCCAGCATATCGGCATAGAAGCCGCCCGCGCCGTTGCCCGCGTCCACCACCACATGCAGCCCCAGCAGCGGCTTTTGCACCTCCGGGTCCACGCCGTTGATGATGAGCTGCTTGAGGTGGTTCTCATAGGTGGGCAGGAAGGGGGTGCTGACGATTTCGCCGGTGGGACGGGCCGTCTCTTTTTCCAGGCCCTGCGCCATCTCCAGCACCTCGTCCAGCTCATGGAAGCCCAGTCCGCCCTCGCCGGTGAAGAACTTCAAGCCATTGAGCTGCCAGGGATGATGGCTCGCGGTTACCATGATCGACCCGTCCGGGCGGAAGCCGTCCGTCAAAATGGCCATGTACATGGCGGGCGTGGTACACATGCCGTAATCCACCGCCCTGGCGCCCGCGGACGCGATGCCCTGCGCCGCGGCCTCCAGCAGCTGCGGACCGGATACGCGGCTGTCGCGTCCCAGCGCGATGCTGACGCTTTCCACGGGCTTGCCGGTCTTGCCGGCCACGTAGCGGGCAAAGGCCATGCCTAGCGTCTTGGCCACGTCGCAGGTGAGGGTCGCGCCCTCGCCCACAGCCACGCCGCGCACGTCGGACCCGCTTTTGAGCTTTCGGTAATCCATGGTGTCACTCTCCTTACACAATCAATGCCTATGCATCCAGCTTTGCCATCCCCTCGTCCGCCGCCTTCCGAAGCAGCAGGTAGAGGGGCCTGAGGCGCAGAAAATCCTCCGAAACCCGGTCGATGATCTCCGGCCGGTAGCTCTCTGCCAGCGGCACGCCGACCCGCTTGACATAGATCTCCCTGCAGGGATAAAGCATGGCCAGATCGGCAGGCATGCCCTCCGGGGGTTTCATGCTTTTGTAACGATCCCCGTAGATGTGCAGCGTTTCATCCGGGATGCCGCACTGACGCAGCACCCGCCGCACCTCGGCGGGCTTTTTTAGCATATGCGCCCGCAGGGCGTCCATGGCCGGGCGGTTGTAGCCCCAGAAGCCCAGGCCCCACTCCACCACTTCGGGCGACAGTTCGAACCAGTACATGACGGAATGCTCCCGCTCCTCGCCCGCACGGCGAAACAGCATCCACATGTGGTCGCGGTAGGGCGATTTGTCCCGTGTGAAGCGAATGTCGCGGTTAATGCGCGCAAGGCATTTGTTGGGGCGGGTTTCCATGTCGTCCGCGATGCGCATGACCGTGGGCGTCATGGCCTCGATAAACTGGGAAAAGGGTTTTCGAACGTAGGCCTCATATGCCTCACGGTGGGCGTGGAACCAGGGCGTTTCGTTATGAAAGCGCAGGTCCAGAAAAAAACGGACCGTTTCTTCGGGAAAGCCGGGAAACATCGGTATACCTCATCCTTTCTCCCAGTATTATACCCGATTTCCAGGCCGTTTTCAAGGCGGTTTTGCCAACGCCGTCAGCATGGATGCCAACGCCGTCAGCATGGAAAAGCAAACGGAGAGCCGCCCCGCCTCATGGCGGGACGGCTCCCGGTCTTATTTGTCAGGAATCCAGGCGACGGCCCCGACTGCGGCGGCGGCGGCCCTCCGCAGGCTCAGCCTCTCCGGCAGGGCGGCGGAAAATACTGTCGTCATAGGCCTGGGCGGCGCTTTCACGGTCGTCCGGAACATGACCGTCCACACCTGCATCCTGGCCGTCATATCCGTAGCCTTCCTCATCCATGGCTACGGAATCATCGTAGGCGATTCCGTCGTCATAGGGCGCTTGCCCGGCCTCATAACCGCTTTCGACATCATAGGCTTCTGCTTCATAGGCAGCTTGGTCGCTATAGTATTCATAGTCGACGTCGTCGTCATAAACGGTTCCTTCATCGTAGCCGGCTTCGTCGCCGTAGGCAGCTTCACCGTCATAGGCGGTTTCCTCGCCGTAGCCGGCGCCGTCCTGCCCGGTGATATCGTCATAGATCATGCCGTCATCATAGGGCGAGGCGGTTTCCGCCTCCGGCGCTTCCTCTCCGACCGGTTCTTCCTTTTGGTGCGCCGCGCTTTCATCAGCCGGCTCATGCTCCGCCTGTGCACCGGTCTCCTTAGCGGGAGCTGTCGTAGCCAAGTCGGCGTCGTACAGGCCGCCGCGAATCGCGGAGTAATCCTCCTCCCCATCCTCCACGGGCGCGGGGCGGCTGGCGTTGCGCGCATACTTGAGATGCGGCAGTTCCAGGTCCTCCTCGGAATCCTCATCCAGCGCCTTGGACTCGACGGTGACCTCTTTCGTGGTCTCCTCCGTCTGTTCCGGTTCTTCCTCCTCGGCGGGGGTGACATAGTCGCGCCGCTTGGCGCGCTCCAGCTGATCGATGGCCGACTTGCTGGCCTTGCGCTGATCCGCCCTGCGCTTGGTGGCGACAAGCAGCAGCACGCAGGAGGCCACCAGCAGCAGGCCAGCCAGAATCAGCACGGGCAGCAGAATGCGCTGGATGGTCTTGGGCACCGCGCCCACGCTGGGATCGGTGATCGGCGGCACCGTGGCCGGGCTGAAGGTGGGGTCCGGCGTGGGTTCGGGCGGCGGCGTGGGGGTCGCGGGTGCGGGCGTAGGCACCGAGAAGGCGATCTGAATTTCATTGCTTTCAAAGGTCAGGGTGCTTTCCAGGGGGTCCTTGGCGGTGACGGTAAAGCGGAACTTGCCCGCCATGGACAGCGCTGTATCGCGAGAAAGGGTGCGCGTCTCGCCCGCAGGGATGCTTGCAAAGGTATAGAGCTGGGTGTCGCCGTGGGACACCGTCACGTCGGTGGCATCCACCTGGCTGGTGTTGGCGATCTCCAGCGTAAAGCGCACCAGGCCCGGCTGTTCGAACACCTCGGTGCGGTCGGCGGTGGCGGTCACGGTGAGGGTCAGCGCGTCCTCCGGAGCCACAGCCGTAACCGTGAGCGGCTCGGTCACCACGGACATCTCTGACCCGCCCTCATCGGTGGCGGTGACGGTGAACTGATACTCCGCCGTTGCGGGCACGGTGATTTCCTTCTCCAGCGTCAGGCTTTCGCCGGCCTTGAGCTGCTGGTTGGTAAACACGTCGCCCAAAGCGGGATCGGTCACGCGCAGGTCGCTATAGTCCACATTGCCGGTATTTTTCAATTCCAGCGACAGGGTGACGGTGCCGTTTTCCACCACGCCCTTGACATCGCTGGTCAGCTTGGCCGTCAGCGACGATTCGCCATAGGTGATGGTCTGGTTTTCAACGGTGTAGGTCTGGGTTTTGCTTTCGGTTTCGGATTGATAGGTAATGGTGGCGCCGCTGGTCAGATCCTTCTTGCCCATGGTGACGGTGTAGCGCACCTCGGCGGTCTTGCCGGGCTCCAGCAGCGGAATGGTCTGCTTTTCCTTGTGGATATCCTTGTTTTCCTGGATGGTGACATCCGTGAGGTTGACGGTGCCGCTGTTGGTGATGTCATAGCGCACGACCACCTCCTGGTCCTCTCCGGCCACGGTGGGGCTGATGGTGCGTTTGACCTCGATATCGGTTTCGGCCGTCTGCAGCGAAATGGCCGCGCGGATGGGCTGGCTCTGGTCCACGGCCTCGCCGCTGTCCTTATAGAGGGTGTATTTGACAAAGTAAACCACGGCGCCGTTTTCCAGCGTGCGGTCGTTGACGTCGTAGGTGCCGGTCCAGGTGGCGCTTTCGCCCGCCTTGAGCAGCACCGCACCGTTGGTGCCGAAGTCGGATACAATCTGCGCCGCGGGGTCGTACAGCACGACCGGGTCCTTCAAATCGGTATTGCCCGAATTGGAGATGGTGATGGTCACGTTGACCGTGCCGGGGCCGGCCAGCTTATTGGGGTCCAGCTCCATGCTGCATACGATGGGGTCTACCTCGGACGCGGCGGCGACCCCCGCGAGCAGCAACAGCGCCGCAAACACCAGGCACAGGATCAGTCCCTTGCGTTTTGTCATGCATGTTGGGCGGATGAATCCGCCCTTCCTCCCTTCGGCAAGCCGACGGCTTATTGGTACGGACGCGCCTATGGTCATTCTTTCCATACGGCGGTCTGCTGATTCCGCATACTTCTGGAAACTCTATGGTTCTTCCATGATATTTTATTGCAAAAGCGCCCGGCTGTCAAGCGGCGCGGGCACTTCCGGCTTTTTTCGCAGAAAACCGCGGCGGGTCGCGCCCGCGCAACGAAAAAGGCGCGCGATTTGCACAACCGTCAGGGAATGAGGTTGAGCATATCCTCCTCGTTGTTGACATCCACAAAGCTCTCCGGCACCTCGCCTACGATGATGCTCTCCGCGATGGGTACGGTGCTGGTGACCTCCACCAGCTGCGAGCCGGTGGGCACGATGAGGCTCACGGTGGCGCGCAGGTTGAGGAAAATTTTGTGCCGGGTCTGGTTGATGCCGGCGGTTTCGAACTCGGTGTCAAAACTGGTGTGGACGGCGCCCACAGGCAGGATCTGCACCTCCAGCCGCGGGCCAAAGCCCGACAGGAAGCTCACGCCCAACGCCGCGCCCAGCGGAATTTCCACCACCTGGTTTTCCGCGCTGCCCAGCTCCCGCTCGGCCAGCAATGCGGTCTGCGAGGCCAGCTCGTTCATGCGCATGGTGTTGGCCCTGAGCATGGATACGCGGCCCTGGGCGTCCATCTGCGCGTCGATCAGCTCCTCGTAGGTAACGCCCTGGGCCATGGCCTGCTTCACCGCGCGGTTGATGGTTTCCACGGCCATTGAATAGGCACGGGCAAAGGCCATGTCCAGCATGGTCTGGCTGAGGTTCTGCTCCATGGCGATCACCGCTGCCGTCAGCAAAAGGACGACAAGGATCAGCCAGCGCAGCCATCCGTTTTTTTTGCGCGCGCATGCGGCCAATTTAACCCCTCCCCTCGCTTGGATGGATATGCGCAATCGGTCGAAAAAACAACCCGCCGCGTCTGCGCCCGATTGTTACAGGGTCGCTATGGCGCGTGCGCTCCGGGTATGGTATAATGGATAGCGGATCAACGCCTTATGCTTTTCGGGAGGGAACGCCTTGTATCATTCCAACGAGCCGTACGACGGCCATCATAAGCCCTATGACCCAAGCGGCGGCGACTCCTTTGAAGGGGGCTGGGAAAACGATCCCGCCTACCGTCCGCCCAAGGAAGAGGACGTGCCCCGCAAGCGCACCATTTTCAAGCCCAGACTGACCAAGCCCAATTTCGTGCTTTCGGTGCTGGTCAACGCCGTGCGGCTTACAGCGCTGCTGATCGTGCTGTGCGGGCTGGCGCTGGCGGGCGCGGTGGTCGGCATTGCCAAGGGATATATGGAAACCGCCCCTACGCTGGACCTGACCCTTCTGGACGACCAGGACAAAACCAGCTTCCTTTACGATGCGCAGGGCAACGTAATCACCGATTACAAGGGCACCGAAAACCGCATCATGGTCAACATTTCCCTGATGCCCGAAAACCTGCGCAACGCCTTTGTGGCCGTGGAGGACGCGCGCTTCTATACCCACAATGGCATCGACATCAAGCGCATCATCGGCTCCTTCATCCAGAACTTTGTCTCCGGCACCCAGCAGGGCGGTTCCACCATTACCCAGCAGCTGATCAAAAACACGGTGCTGAGCAACGAGCTCAGCTATAAGCGCAAGATTCAGGAGGCCTATCTGGCCATGCAGCTGGAGACCAAGTACACCAAGCTGCAAATTCTGGAGTACTACCTCAACACCATCTATTTGGGCGAAAACTACTACGGCGTACAGGTGGCGGCGCAGGGCTATTTCGGCAAGGAGCTCAGCGAGCTGACCCTGCGCGAATGCGCCATGCTGGCCGGGCTGACCAACAACCCCTACTATTACAACCCGCGCCGCAATTTCTACACCCGCACCTCCGACACCACCGATTACAAGGCCCTGACCAACAACCGCACCGACTACGTGCTGCGCTGCATGTATGAGAACGAATTCATCACCCAGCAGCAGTATCAGGACGCGCTGGACCCCTCCACCGCGCACGTGCTGGAGACGTCCACCACCGAGGGTGACGGCATGTACCAGTACGCCCACTACGTAGAATACGCCGTGCAGGACATCGTGGACTGTTTCCTGGAGCTCAACGGCCTGGAGGACACCAGCGAAAACCGCAGCAAGATGGAAAACGAGCTGCGCACCGGCGGCTATCACGTGACGCTGGCCATCGACACTGAGATTCAGGAGATTGTGGAAGAAACGATGGAAACCTGGGACAGCTATCCCGCCCTGCGCGACCCCAGCGACAAGGTCTACCGCACCCTCAACTACGACGGTACCTATGACGAGATCGTGCAGCCGCAGGCCGCCGCGGTGGTGCTGGACTACCGCACGGGCGAGCTGAAGGCCATCGTAGGCTCGCGCACGCGCCCCACCGCGCGAAAAACCCTCAACCGGGCCACGGACATGAAGATGCCCGTCGGCTCCGCCATCAAGCCCATCGCCGTCTACGCGCCCGCGCTGGAGATGGGCTACTCCCCTGCCAGCGTCGTCTATAACATCCCCGTGCCCATCAGCGGGTGGACCGGTTCGGACGGCAAGGACACCTGGCCCAAAAACTATGGCGGGGGCGACTATGTGGGTCCCGAAACCCTGCGCAACGGCATGAAGCGCAGCCATAACGTAGCCGCGGCGCAGACGCTCCTGACCATGGTGGGCGTGGACCGGTCCGTGGATTTCCTCCTGCGCATGGGGGTGGACCGTGACAACATCGACGCCACGCCCTTCGGCCTCTCGCTGGGCTCCAGCGGCATCACCCCGGTGCAGCTGGCCGTAGCTTTCGGGGTGCTTGGCAACGGGGGCGTCTACCAGGAGCCGATTTCATTCCTGGGCATTTCCGACAGCGCCGGCAACGTGGTCTACGACAGCCATGCCCAGCAGGAACGCCGGCAGGTGTTCCGTCCGTCCACGGCCTGGATGATCGTGGACATGATCAAGGACGTGGTCTCCGGCGGCACGGCCACCGCCGCCAAGATCAGCGGGCAGACTGTGGCAGGCAAGACCGGCACCAACAGCGACCAGCGCGGCGTTACCTTCGTGGGCATGACGGGCTGGTACGTCAGTTCCATCTGGGTGGGCCATGACAACTACAAGCCCCTGTCCTCCAAGACCACGGGCAGCTCCGGCGCGCTGCCCATCTGGAAGAGCTACATGACCAAGATTCACGAGGTCAAGGGGTTGGAGGACCGCGACATCATCGAGGCCAACCCCGAGGACCTGGGGCTGGTCAAGGTGACAACCTGCGCCGTGAGCGGCCAGCTTGCCACCGAGGCCTGCTACAACGACAGCAAGGGCTACGGCGTGGTGACCGATTACTGGTACGAGCCCACGGTGCCCACCGTATCGTGCCAGATGCACCAGTCCGTGGTCACCTGCGCGCAGACCGGCATGCTGGCGACGGAGTACTGCCCCAGCACCACCACCACGGGCGTGGTCGTCATTCCAAACGGTCATCCCCTCAGCGCCTATGCCAATGACAGCCAGTACGGGCCGGTCATCGCCGAATATCTGGGCACGGCCAGCAACCTGGGCTACTGCACGCTGCATACCAGCTATGAAACCTCCACCGGAGGCGGCTGGGCCGACGGCGGCTTCACCGACGGGTCCGCGGAGAACTCGCTCGTGCCCGATGCGCGGCAGCTTCTGCAAAGCGCCTACGACCTGATGGGCTCGATGGACGTTTCCTCGCAGGCCTATGCGAACATTCAGAGCGCGGCGGTCTCGCTGGAAAGCATCCTTTCCAGCGGCAACCCGGGCATGGCGGATGTGGCCGGCGCCATGGCCCTGCTCACGCAGGCCATGGCAGGGGCGTACTGACGATCTGAACAACCAAGGGAGCCGGAGCACGCATGCGCTCCGGCTCCCTTGGTTCTGTGCTTTTCAGCCGTCCAGCCCTGCGGACTGGCGCTCCATGTTCTCCACCACGATATCGTGGATATCGCCCAGCGAAGCGCAGTATTCCAGCACCTGCCAGGGTTCGTTGGTGTGGTAGTGAATCTTGATCAGCTCGTCGTCGCCCACGGCCAGCAGACAGTCGCCCTTGATATTGGCCGTAATGTAATCGTTGATTTTGTCCTCGTCCAGGCCCGTGCCCTCAATCAGCAGTTGGGTATCGAACTTGTATTCCAGCATGGGTTTTCCTCCTTTGCGCCGTGCTTTTCAACGGATGCCCAGCAGCTCCATCGTGCGAGGCAGCCCGGCCAGTGCGTCGGCCACCTTGGCGGTATCGCAGCCACGAAGCGTCAGCAGCGGGACCACCCAGCTGCTGGCCGCCATGTCGGCTGCCGCCAGGAATCCGCCGCGTACCTTGCGTGAGGCCACCTCGATGAAGCGGCGCATGCCGACGGCCATCGCGTCCGGCAACGCCAGCTCCGCCTGGGAAAGCACGCGCTTGAGGTCGGTGAACCACTTTTCCGCGTCGCTGAGCATGGGATGCGAATCGGCTCGGATGGCGGTGAACGACTCCAGCGAAGCCGCCTCCACGGGTTGCCACTGCGCCGCGCGGCCAAAGCCGCGCTTGAACATTGCCGGCACATTGATCACCGGATACGGGAGCAGGCGGTCGGGCTCGGGCATGGCGCTCTCATCCGTCAGAAACAGGGTTTTATGGCCGTAGACGGTCATGGTTTCAGTGCCCAGGGGCTGAACGGTCACGGTGGGGGTGCGGCGTCCATCCTCGGGCAGCAGGCTGATCATCTCCACGTAGGCGCCGGGGCAAACCGTGGCCGATACGCTCTTGAGTCCGAAGCTCTCCAGCAGCACTTCGGCAAAAAGCTGCGCATCGGTGATGGTGCGGGCGCGGAAGCACAGCGCGTCATAGAGCGAGAAATTGATCAGCAGGCTCACGGCCTCGTCATCGCTGATGCTGAATCCGCTGTCGTTCATGTGCACGCGCAGCTGCTCGGCCAGCTCCTGTTGGGTGTAGGTGTGCCCGATCACGGGCGAAAGCAGCACCCGCTGCTCCCCCGCGCCGCTCAGGCAGCTCATCTGCCCGGCGATAAAGTCGGTGAGGCGGGAGGCGTTTTCGGTGCTGAGCGCGCGGGATTGCTCCAGGAGCGTCTCGCGCTGGCGCGAAAGCTGGTCCACCTCTTTTTTCAGGCGTTCCGCCTCATCCCGGCGCTTCTGCGAAAGCTTGGCGATCGCTTCTTCACGGAACTTCTTTTCGTTCTCCTTGGCCGTCTCCAGCTGCATCAGCAGGCTGAGGCGATCGGCCTCAATCTCGGCCAGCTGCTCGCGGGCGGCCGCGGCAGCGTTGAGGTTGATTCCGCCCCGGCGCAGCGCGGCGGCGACATCCGTGGTGAACGCCTCATTTTCCATCAGCATGTCCATGGCCTGCTGGCGCATGTCGGCGTTCTGCCAGACGTATTCCATGCAGGTGCGCAGGCTTTCGATGGGGTTTTCCACCAGGCCATAGGTCCCGCTGCCCAGTTCCTCCCCCATGATTTCGTCCCGCTGACCGCGCATCTGGCGCTCCACCACATGATGCATGCTCTCCGGACGGCGGCGCGTGCGAACGATTTTCTCCCCCGTGCCGACCAGCGGCGTTCCCGAAAAGCGCGCCACGGCCTGGGGGGCTTCCTCCTCCGGCGCGGGAGCGTCATTCGTCAGGCGGTTGGCGCTCTCGCTGAGGGGCTGGGCCAGGCGGGAAATCTGCTGCTCAAAGGGCAGCTCGCTGTCCAGAATATCCAGGCGCGCGCCGATGGGCAGCGCCTCCTCCGCTTCTTCCGCAGCAGGCTGCTGCGCAGCGGCCGTCTCGGCCTCGCGCGCCTTTTGCTCCTCTTCCTGGCGCGCGATCTCGGCGGCGCGCTCCACCCGGCGGGTATGCGGGTCCTGCCTGGCGGGCTTTTCCGGCTTTGTCTCCGCCTTGGGCGCGGTTTCAGGCTTTTCCTTGCGGGGCTTCTCGGGCTTCTCTTCGGACTTGGCCTTGGGCTCGGCTTTCTTGGCCTTTTCCTCCTCCGTCGCGGCGGCGCGCTCCTTATCCTTGCGCCGCAGGCTGTTGCGGCGCTGCCGCCAGTTCAGGGTCGCCTCCGGGTCCCAGTAAATGCTGTGCCGGCCCAGGGCGGGCGTTTCCACCGTATGCAGCAAAAAGCGGTCATTGCCGAAGGGCTTGAGTCCCTCCACCGCCGCCGTAAGCGCCTGTTCCTTTTCCACGGG
>CALVNG010000071.1 GCA_944349545.1 uncultured Eubacteriales bacterium | reverse complement strand
CTGGCGACCTTGCCGCCCGGATCGTGCTCAAAGATGCTCTTGCCTTCGGCGCTGATCTCTGCGGCACGGACCGAACGCGGAATCTCCACATGAAACACGTTGATTTTGGCCCCGTAGGTATGGCGAAGGAGCGCTGAGATTTCCCGGCTGTTGTGTGTCCGGCTGTCCACCATGGTCAGCAAAACGCCGTCGATGCGCAGCTTCGGGTTGATGTTGCGTTTCACGCGGGCAACGGTCGAGAGAAGCTGCTCAACGCCTTTTGCTGAAAGGTACTGCGCCTGCACAGGGATGAGAATACGGTCGGCGGCGGCCAGTGCGTTGATGGTCAGCATCCCTAGCGACGGGCTGCAATCCAGCAGGATGTAGTCATAGTCCTTTCTGTAGTTTGCGATGACCTGCTTGAGCGTGATCTCCCTGCGCGTGGTATTGACGAGGAATACTTCCGTCCCGGCAAGGGCGATGTTTGCAGGCAGCAGATCCACGCCCTCCGTGTGATGAAGCACCCCCTCTCCCGGATCAATGGGGGCATCGCTCAGCACCTTTCCCATGAGATCTGCCAGTGTCACCGGCAGTGTATCCGGCTGCGGATAGCCCAGACTGATGGTCAGGCTTCCCTGCGGGTCGCAGTCAATCAACATCACCTTCTTTCCTTCGCGGGCCAGATCAATGCCAAGATTGACGCAGGTCGTCGTCTTGCCCGTTCCGCCCTTTTGGTTGACAATTCCGATTACTGACGCGCTCATATCATTCCTCCAATCACCAGGGTAAGAAAAAAACACCGCCAGATTGCTCTGACGATGCTCTCAATCTCGTCTTTCACAATACCATTATAGCACAGCTTTTTGTCCAGTTCTGTCCAGAATTGTCCAAAACTGTCCAGAGTTGTCCGAACTTTTCAAGTGGATTGCGTTTGAAGTATGCCTTGTAGCTCTGACAATGCTATTTCATGCCGACTATAGATACTGGATCGACTCAGATGAAGCTCCTTCGCAATGGCTGGCATCCGCTTGTGCTCCACATACCGCAGTCTCAAAATATCAGCATTCATGGGATCATCCAGCCTTTGAAGAAGAGAACAAACCTGATTGCGCAGGTCACTGTACTGCCGTTCCGCTTCGACATACTCCTGCTCGGCTTCCATCAGGCGGATAACAGCGTTCTCATGGACGGTAACGTCGCGCGATCTTGAAACAAATTCACCGCCCAGCACTGCCGAGGCTTTTGTCGCCGCTGCCCGGCAGAAGGATACCCGCTCCTCCGCCGCAGTCAGGCGGCGTTCTGCAAGCCGCAGCTTTTCAAAAAGCGCATCAGTCGGCATCACATCGCCTCCCTTTGCAGTCTATCCAGCAAATCATATCCATCCAAATCTGACAGAACCGAAAACCATCTGGAAAAGAAAAAATTGCTGGCTATATCCTGTTTTTCTTCATATTGCTGCAAGCGCTGCGCCTGATAATCTAATTCAGATGGAGTCATTTCCTTATTTTTTTTGAGGCGTCCACGGATTCGTTTCATCATCCGGGCGCGGTTTCGATAATCCTTGACTGCCTGAATAATGATGGCATCGGCAAGCGCCTGCCACGGGTTTTCTTCACCTTTTACACTGCAGATTTTTCTGATAGCCAATGCAATTCCTCCCATGGTCGGCTGAACAAAGGAACGCTGGATTCGTCCACGCCAGCTTGTATTTTATCTCTCTAAACCGTTTCGCTTGGGCATGAAGCTGTTCCTCACGCGCAATGCGGGCCAATGCCTCCCCGGCTGTCGGGTCCGCATAGTATTCCTGATTCCTGTACACTTTGGGCCTCCTGATATGCAGTCGTTGATTGTTCTGCTCAACAGGCATTCCTCGACCAGCTTCGGACGGAATGCCCGTCAGCAAATCCTTTGCATGGGATTACAAAATTCCGGCGCTTCGCACCGCCGCGTCGTAGTAATTGCTCATCGTCGTTGGCGCATGATAGAGCGTCGTCATCAGGTACTGCCGGATATTGCGCACCTCCGTGTGCTTCTTATCGAGGCTCAGAAAGACGTACTCGATGTGATGATAACTCAGCTTTTTGAACCGGCTCTTGACCACCTCGGTGGGGTAATTCTCTCCTGCGACCTTGATATATGGCCTGCGGCTGCACAGCGTCTCTGTCATGATCTCCACGATCTCGTCCAGACGTTCATGGTCGTGCGGTGTGTCCAGCGCATCATATTCGATCTGCTCCTTAACCTCGGCGAGAGTTCTCCGGTACTCCCGTGCATCTATCTGATCCGTATCGCTCATGCCCGTATCGGCTTGCTGTGCCCTTTGTCTTTGGATCATGATTGGATTAGGATTTGATTTTTGGGTATTTGATTCATACGTATTGGATACCTGAGTATTTAATTGCGCAGGGTTTTCCGTATCCGGCGCATCCGTTCGCGGTGTTGCCGTATCCGGGGAAACCATATACGGGTTTTCCGTACATGGTGAAGCCGTATATGATGAATCCGCTTCCGGCGTCTTGTGCGGGCTCTCATAGACGATATACTCCGTATCCGAGATGCGTCCGCCCTTGTCGCGCAGGCGATGGCGGATGAGATACCCGGCGCTTTCCAGCTCGCGCAGGGCTGCGCCGATGCTGTCCACACCTTCCTTGCAGATGGCAGCCAGTCCGCGCGTCGTGTAATTCCAATCCTCCGGCAGGGACAGAATAACAGACAGCAAACCCTTGGCCTTGAGGGATATTCCACTGTCCTTGAGATGAACATTGCTCATGACCGTGTAATTCCGATTCTTCTCTACGCGAAAAACAGCCACGGTGAATCCTCCGTTTCATGAAATGGTCATTATGAGAAAATGTCGAAAGCACTGAGCCATCGGCGCTACATTCGTGGTAACCTCCATGAGCACTGCGTTATTGATCCTATGATCTTCCGTGCTGCTAGCAGATCATATCTTCTATCAAGGCAATTACAAGAGTATAGAAAAAAGGCGCTCATTTCTGAACGCCTTCGGAAACTCTATTCATTTGCCTCAAAGTACATCCTGTGCTAATCGTTACGCGCTTGTGCAGCGTTCTCTGCTACACCTCTGCTAATCAGGCGTATACGACATCATCGGAATAACGATGACCCACAGTGCAAATAAATTCATTTTTTCTGGGGAATATGGTGAATTAACCTGTTTCTATGCGCATAGAGGGCTGTATAGCAATCCTACCATGGCATTGGTAAGGATGAGGTCGCCAGTTCGAATCTGGCTATCAGCTCCACAGCACTTGCAGAAATGCAGGTGCTTTTTCTTGTTTCCCGGACGGAATCGCCATGAGCGTGCAGGAAACGGTTAAGGTATCTGCAATTCTGGGCGGCCTCAGGCTTACGGTGCCCTTTTTGTCAGCTTACAAGTCACATCCCGGAGCGCGGAACGCCTCTGAAACCTTTGCGGCAGAGGCGGTTGCGGATTTTGGGCATGTCACATGGCCTGTCACATCACAGGCCGTACACGCTTGCGATGGGGGCGGCGGTATCCGGCAATGCTTCGCGGCCCTGCACATAATGCCTGAGAGTCGTCGCCGCCAATCATAAAGGCCTCCGCTGCACCTGTTCAAGAAGTATCTTCGGTACGTTTCAACCTGCTGGTTTTGCGGCTTTTTGCACTCGGTTTTCGTATCCATGACGTAAGTCTTTGAACATCCGCGAGCGTGCTGCTTTAACGCATAGTCGCCAGACAGGGAGCAGAATGTACATATAGAAATGCTTTTCACAGGATGCTCAGAATTGGTAAGACATAGAAAGACTCCGGGCGGCGTTTTCTGTCATATTCAAAAATGGATTATGACTTGCCATTCTACACAAGTTGCGCAAGAAAGTATTGAAGAGGCTGAAAAAAACGAAGCATTGACGCTGTGGATATTTCAATCGGCAAATATGAGTTTGTCCTGGTAATCACGCCATTCGGGTTTTTCGAATATTGGACTGGCATTTGTAATACCAGTCCTTTTGACGAGATGAATCAACGGTCTCAAAGCATTGCGCCAGGCAGCGACGGACTGCTTTTTTTGCCTTACATGGCGGGAGAACGGAGCCCGATCTGGGATTCCAGGGCAAAAGGAGTATGGTACGGACTGGATTTTTCCAAGACTCGCGCACATCTTATCCGGGCCTGCATGGAAGGCGTCGGTTACTCGTTAAGGCACAATCTTGAAGTGGCTAAAAGAGCAGGTGCAAAGGTTGACAAGCTCTACGCCATGGGCGGCAGCGCTAACAGCCTAGTTTGGACACAAATAAAAAGCGACATTACGGGTTATGAAATAGACGTGCCATCATCCGACAAAGCGACGGTTCTTGGCGCTGCTTTGCTGGCTGGAGTTGGTGCCGGTGTTTATAGCGGGTTTGAGGAGGCTGTCAACAAAACAGTGAGCATTACGCGGACCCATACCCCTAATCCGGATAACGCATCATGCTATAACAATGGCTATAAACGTTATTTGGCGCTATATGAGCATTTGAAACCGATGGAGAAAATGCAGCAATGACAAGCCGCGCCGCTGTCTCTGGCAGGCATTGGTGCGGATGCGCATTGAACGGCGCTGATATAAAAACAGAGAAATCCTTTGGCCGTGAAATGATTCCTGTGGTTTCCGCCTGATGGGAAGCTGGCGGAAAATATGAATCTGCCGAGAATTCTTTGATAATTGGCATGCTGTTGCTGTACTCTTTGATCCGGACGGGACTTTTTTGAAAATGCTTATTGCTTGACGACGAATGCTTTACCTTTGGCTTTTCAAAGCTTCCGGTTGAGATGAGGCCGTCAGTTGGAATCTGATTTGGCTCTATTGAAAGCCCTCTGCGAGCAACCTCGCAGAGGGTTTTCTGCCGCGCTGGGCAGGCGGCTTTTGACATACGCCGGGAAAGCCCGGCGCACAGCCCCGCGGGGGCGAATCCGTTTCGCTCAGCGTGCCTTCAGTTGCGCCAGGTTTTGGGCAAACTGCTCCTCAAAGAGCTTCTGTGCAAAGTCCATGGCAGCCTGCGGGGTGAGCGCGCCGCTGTAGGCGTTTTTCACCGCCATGCCGATGATGCTCATGAAGCGCCGCTCGTCGAAGGGCGCGGTGCACTCCGGCGGCATGCGGCGACCGCGGGCGGCGCCGAAGCAGCTTTTGACCAGCTTGAGCCAGGGATAGTTGTTGATGATCTCATAGTTGTCATAGGACTGCTTGCAGGGGGAAACGCCGCCCAGCAGCGTGCAGGCGGAGGCCACGGGCTCGCTGGAGAGCCAGCGGATAAAGTCCAGCGCCTGCTCCGGCTGGCGGGAGAAGCGCGAAACGCCCAGCGCGCCGCCACCGATGACGGGCCGCCCGCCCGGCACCATGGCATAGCCGATGCTGTCCTGCACGCGCGAGTGATGGCTCAGCAGCGGGGCGGTGAAGTTGTTGTAGAGGATGGCCATGGCCACGTTCCCCTCGGCGAAGGTGGCCGCCGTATTGGTCCACCAGGCACAGTACTGGGGGTCGGTGAAACGTTTCATTTCAATCAGCTGCTCCAGGGCATGCACGCCGGTGGGACCGTTGAGGCGAATCTTGCCGTCGCTTTGATACAGGTTTTCCTGCAGGCCGAACAGGCGGGACAGATATTCGCTCCCCGCCACGCCCGTGGAGCCGAAGGTGAGCGTAGCCCCGTAATCCACCGGTGATTCTGGATTGATCGCCTTGGTGAAAAAGGCCGCCACGCGGTTGAAGTCCTCGAAGGTCTGAGGCACGCTCAGCTCCTGATGGTGCATCTCCTGATACATGCGGCGGTAGATGGCGCTGGTAAACAGATCGCGCCGGTAGAAGAGCATCTGTGTGCTGGGCGTGTTGGGCACGGCGTACATCACGCCGTTGACGTAGGCGTACTGCTCGGCCGTTCCCGACAGGAAGCCGCCGAGCAGGCCGGAGATGGAGGGGTCAATCTCCTCCAGCGGGCGCAGGATGCGCTCGGCAAAGCAGCTCAGCCACGTCACATCCAGGCGCAGCACGTCAAAGATGGCATCGTCGCGCAGACTGTTGAAGGCCTCGTAGATTTCGTTGTAGGTGTAGATGGTGATGTTGATGGGAATCTGCGTCTGCCGGGTATAGAGCCGGGCCATGTGACGCATGATGTAGGCAGTCGGGCTGTCGAGCGTGAGCACGTTGATGGGCGCGGGGGAGAGGCGCGGCGAGCAGGGCGTGAGCCAGCTACGAAAGCCGGCGTTGTCCATGACGCGGACCTCCGGGGGCTGCTTTTTCTCGATCTGCCTTACCAGCATCCGCGCCGCCGTATTGCCGAGCAAACGGTAGTTCAGCTCGTATTTGTGAAAATCCATCTCCGGCAGGGTGTGAATCGGCGAAACCGTGTAAACGACGGGCTTTTCCTTGGCATAGAAGGAGATCAGCACGTCGCGGGCCGTCTGCGCGAAGGTCGGGCTGGAGGTAAAGACGGCGTCGGCCTGGGCCAGGGCCTCCGCCTCCAGCACATTCTGGAAGCGGCGCCGGTCGTTGGTCTGCACGGCGGTAATCCTGACCGACGTCCCCTCCAGACGCTGCGTAAACCCACGGTAAAAGGCCGCGGCATGAGAAAGGCGGGGCGTGTCGGTAATCAGCCCCACATGACGGTACCTTTTTTCCAGCGCCTTTTCGGCCATGTCCCGTCCGGCCTTTTCATAGTCGAAGCCGATGTAGTTCGCCTCAAAACCCGGCCTGCGCTCCACGAACAAAAGCCGCATCTCCGGCCCCGCGCTGTCGACAGGCTGATAGCTGCTGTGATGCAGACAGCTTGAAAAAACGGCCATCCCTGCCGCCATATCGCTGCGGGCCTCCTGCAGCATGGCCTCCTCCGCCTCCTGGCACACGGAGCGCGGCAGGTACTGGCGCACCCGATAGCCGTGGCTTTCGGCGTAGATCTTGAAGCTGTAATAGAAGTCCAGCTCGTGCTGGGCGGGCGGGTTGGGCAAAAGCACGCCCAGGGTCTTGGCGTTTCCCTTGCGCAGCATTTTGGCGCGCTCGTTGGGTACGTAGCCAAGGGCCTCGCTGATCTCCAGCACATGCCGGATCTTTTCGCTGCTCACATTTCCGCGGCCGTTGAGGACGTTGGATACCGTGCCCTGCGCCACGCCGGCAGCTTTGGCAATGTCCTTGATGGTTACCATATGACACCTCGCTTTCATGCAAAAAACAGAAATTGAATCGTTTCGCTTTCGAGCTGGTGATTCATTATAGCATTAAATCCAATGTTTTGGCAAACCTTTTCAAAAAAAATAACGGCACATTCGACATTTTTTGTCTAAAATAGATTGACACGATTCATTCCGTATGATATGATAGGTTCACGGAAAAAAACAAAAAGGAGGCTGCCCCATGAAAAAACTTCTCGCCTTCGCGCTCGTGCTCATGACGCTGGTA
Source organism: uncultured Eubacteriales bacterium (assembly GCA_944349545.1). Taxonomy (GTDB): domain Bacteria; phylum Bacillota; class Clostridia; order Christensenellales; family Aristaeellaceae; genus Limiplasma. The sequence continues at coordinate 4,849 of CALVNG010000071.1, read as the reverse complement.
AGCTTCACCACCCTTCCCGCCCTGGCGGAAGAGCCGCTGCAGCTTACGATGTACTTCCCCGTCAACGTAGGCGGCGATGCGGCCAAGCTCATCGACCAGATGACCGCCGACTTCAACGCCGAGAACCCCGATGTGCAGGTGCAGGCCGTCTACACCGGCAACTACGACGACACGGTGACGGCCATCCAGACCGCCATCCAGGGCGGCAACGCGCCCGACCTGTTCGTGAGCCTGGCCACCCAGCGCTTCACCATGGCCGATACCAAGATGGCCATGCCGCTGGACGACCTGATCGCCGCCGACCCCGAAGGCCAGGCCTTCGTGGACGACTTCATCGACGGCTTCATGCTGGACTCCTACGTGGATGGCAGCATCTACTCCATCCCCTTCCAGCGCTCTACGATGGTCATGTTCTACAACAAGGATGCCTTTGAGGAAGTAGGGCTTGATCCTGAGGCGCCGCCTACCACCTGGGATGAAATGGTCGAGTATGCCCAGAAGCTGACCAATGAAAACCGCTACGGCGTGGGCATCGCCCTCAACTCCGGCTCCGCCCAGTGGGCCTTCACGGGCTTCTCCCTGCAGAACTGCACCAACGGCGTTGGCCTGATGAGCGCCGACGGCAAGGAAGTCTACTTCAACACCCCCGAAAACATCGAGGCGCTCCAGCTGTGGTTGGACCTGCAGAACAAGTATATGTGCATGGCTCCCGGCATCGTGCAGTGGACCGACCTGCCCACCCAGTTCCTGGCCGGCGAAGTCGCCATGATCTACCATACCACCGGCAACCTGACCAACATCCGCAACAACGCCACCTTTGACTTCGGCGTGTGCTTCCTGCCCGCGGGCCGTCAGTGGGGCGCCCCGACCGGCGGCGGCAACTTCTACATCACCAACGGCATCTCCGAGGAACGCCAGAAGGCCGCGTGGGAATTCATCAAGTTCTGCTGCTCCACCGAGCGCGCCGCCCAGTGGTCCATCGACACCGGCTATGTGGCTACCCGCGAGAGCTGCTATGAGACGCAGCTGCTCAAGGATTACTATGCCGACTTCCCGCAGGCGCTGGTGGCCTACGAGCAGCTGCCCTACGCGCAGCCTGAGCTGACCACCTATTCCGCCGCCGAGATGTGGCGCATCCTCAACGACAACATCCAGGCTGCCGTGACCGGCGAGATGACCGCCGCCGAGGCCCTGGAAGCCGCCCAGCAGCAGGGCGACGACCTGCTCTTCGACTACCAGTAATATCTCTACTTGAAGCGGCGGGGCCATGGGTACAGCCCGTGGCCCCCGCCTTGCATCCTGCGACCGTTTGTGCCATGTGCCAGAGAGGATGAACGTCATGAATCGCATCTCCACCGCCGCAGAGCGCCGCCGCAAGGAAGTGCTGACCGCCTGGGGTCTGATCGCGCCTGCGCTGATCATCATGCTGATCTTCACGGTGTACCCGGTCTTTCGCAGCGTATACCTGAGCCTGACCAAATACCGCATGGGCATGGAAGCCCCCGAATTCATCGCCTTTGACAACTTCGCTCGCCTGTTTCGCAACGCCACCTTCTGGAAGGTGATGCGCAACACCGCCGTCTTTGCGCTCTATACCGTGATTCCCAGCATGGTGCTGGGCCTGGCGCTGGCCATGCTGGTCAACCGCAAGGGGCGTCATATCGGATTTATCCGCACCAGCTACTTCTACCCCTCCGTCATGCCCATGATCGCCATCGCCAGCGTGTGGATGTTCATCTACATGGCGCGCAACGGCCTGTTCGACCAGATCATGATCGCCGTCGGCGTGGGGCCGCTGAACGTTCTGTCCGACAAGGACACGGTGCTGCCGGCCATGGCTGTGATGTATGTGTGGCGTGAGGCGGGATACCTGATGGTGTTCTTCCTCTCCGGCCTGCAGAGCATCAACGCCGACGTGCTGGAGGCCGCCTCCATCGACGGCGCGACCGGCTGGCGCACCTTCCGCCACATCACGCTGCCGCTGCTGGCGCCCACCACGCTGTTTGTGTCCACCATCGCCTTCACCAACTGCTTCAAGCTGGCCGACCATGTCATCATCATGACCGAGGGCGCGCCCAACAACGCCAGCACGCTGCTGCTCTACTACATCTATCAGCAGGGCTTCACCAACATGAACTACGGCGTGTCCTCCGCGCTGACGGTGATCATGCTGGTGCTGCTGCTGGTGGTGTCCATGCCGCGCTTTTTCAGCCAGGACCGCAAGATCCACTACGCTTGAGGCAGGGGAGGATGAGAACCATGACGCTGAAAAAGGTTAATTCCGGGGCGCTGACCGCGCTGTCCATTCTCCTGGGGCTGGTCTGGCTCGCACCGCTGGTGTGGCTGATCGGCACGGCCCTGACCGAGCCGTCCTTCAACATGTCCTTCATTCCCACCACGCCCTTTACCACCGACAACCTGACCTATGTGTGGAACGCCATTCCCTTCGCCCAGTACTACCTCAACACCATCATCCTGGTGGTGGTCACCTTCGCCATCCAGTTCGTCACCTCCACCCTGGCCGGCTATGCCCTCGCGTTCTACAACTTCAGGGGGCAGGCGCTGATGTTTGTGGTGATCTTCATGCAGATCATCATCCCCAACGACGTGCTGATCATCCCCAACTTCATGACCCTTTCCGAAATGGGCCTGATCGACACCAAGCTGGGCATCATGGCGCCCTTCCTGGGCAGCGCGCTGGCCATTTTCCTGCTCAGGCAGCACTTCAAGACCGTGCCGCGCGCCTTTGGCGAGGCTGCGCGCATCGACGGCGCGAACCTGCAGCAGACCATCTGGCAGGTGTACATGCCCTGCGCGAAGGCCGCGTACATGTCCTTCGCGGTCATTTCGGTCAGCTATCACTGGAACAACTACCTCTGGCCGCTGATCGTGACCAAGTCCCCCACCAACCGCACGCTGACGGTGGGCCTGGCCATCTTCGCCAAATCCAAGGAGGCCGATATGCAGTGGGCCAACGTCTGCGCCGCGACCCTCATCATCATCGCCCCGTTGCTGCTGGCGTTCTTCATCATGCAAAAGCAGTTCATGAACAGCTTTGTCAGCGCGGGCGTCAAGGAGTGACAGCCGATGCTTGACCTGAAATTCCTGGGCCGGGGTGCCGCCTTCTATCCCGTTGAGGGCAATACCAACGCTTACTTCGAGGCCGGCGGGGACCTGTTCTTTCTGGACTTCGGCGAAAGCGCCTTTGAAAAGGTGTACCGCCGGTTCGACCTCACGCGCTACGGGCGCGTGTATGTGCTGCTGACCCACCTGCACGCCGACCACGCCGGATCGCTCGCCTCGCTCATGTCCTACACGCATTGCGTGCTGAAGATCCAGGTCACGGTGGTGCATCCGGTGGATACGGTGGTGCGCATGCTGGCGCTGCAGGGCATCGCGCCCGACTTCTACCGCTACCAGCCCGCGCTGGATGAGGACTGCCCCGTGAGCGCCCGCCCCGTGGAGGTGCCCCATGCCCAGGACATGCGCGCCTTTGGCTATGTGATCAGCGGCGAGGGCGAGACCGTCTACTTCAGCGGCGATTCGGCCATCTTGCCCGACGAGGTGGCCCGGGAATACCTGGCGGGAAAGATTGCACGCCTCTACCATGATACCGCCAGCCACGAATCCGCCGGACACTGCTGCTACCGCCGCCTGGCTGAACGCATCCCCCCGGAAAAGCGCGCGGGCGTTAACTGCATGCACCTGGACGGCGATTACGCCGGGATGCTGCGCGAGATGGGATTTTCCGTGGTGGAGCCTGAGCGATGAGCCGCGCCCTGCGGCGGGGGAGGGAAAACCATGCTTGAGGAGCTAGAGCGGACGCTGCGTCAGGCCGGCGAGCTGGCCCTGACGGAGAGCCTGAACGTTACGGCCAAGGGGAAGTCCGACTTCGTGACCAGCACGGATCTGGCCGTCGACCGTTGCCTGCGCGGCGCGCTGCCCCGGCTGGCTCCCGGAAGCCGCGTGTTCAGCGAGGAGGAGGCGGACGGGGGCGACCTGAGCGGCCGCGTGTTTATCGTGGACCCCATCGACGGAACCACCAATCTGATGTACCATATGCAGCTCAGCGCCATCTCCTGCGGCTATGCCGAGGACGGGCGGCTGATGGCGGCGGGTGTGTACAACCCCTTTACGCGCGAGATGTTTCTGGCGGAGCGGGGGAGGGGCGCCACGCTCAACGGCCGGCCCATCCATGTAAACGCCGACGAAACGCTGGAGGAGGCGGTGCTGGGCGTGGAGGCAGGGCCCGCGACCATCGGCGAGGGCCAGCGCGCCTACTTCGAGCGCGTGTTCGCCCTGCACATCCGCGGCCGGGGGATGCGCTTCACCGGCTCGGCGGCGCTGGACCTGTGCTACACGGCCTGCGGACGCTTCACGGCCTCGATATTCCACTACCTCTATCCGTGGGATTACGCCGCGGGCTGGCTGATTCTCACCGAGGCGGGCGGGCGGCTGACGCTGCTGGACGGCCGGACTCCGGCGATGAAGGGGCGCAGCGAGCCGCTGGCCGCCTCCAACGGGCTGGTGCACGAAAAGCTGCTGGCCGCCTTCGCCTGACGGCCGGCGGCGATTGAAACCGTTTGCGCAAAACGCGGAAACGGTCAGACCGTCAAAAAACCTTTCGGGAGGCTTGGAGGGTCCGCAGGCCCTCCAAAGTGAATTCGTATCGCCCGGCTTTGCCGGGCGGGCGGGGAGTTTGCGCCCCTTGGCGCAAACATTTCTTAAGCATCTGGCGGAAAAGGCCGCCACAGGCGGACTTTTTCGACAAGCTGACCGTTTCCGCAAAACGCGGAAACGGTTTTCCTATCCGGCGCACAGGCGGGAAAAGCAACCGCGCCATTTACAA
>CALVNG010000070.1 GCA_944349545.1 uncultured Eubacteriales bacterium | reverse complement strand
GATCGGCTTCAAGGTGCGCGAGGCCCAGATGATGAAGATTCCCTACATGTTCGTCCTGGGCGACCGCGAGGCGGAAAGCCGTACCGTGACCATCCGCAACCGCAAGGGCGACAACCTGGGCACCGTCTCCTTCGAGGAGGCCGTGGCCATGATCAAAAAGCTCAACGACGAACGTATCATCGACTGACCGCGGGTGCCAAAACGCTCCTCCGGGGTTTCCCGGGGGAGCGTTCTGCTTGTCGAAAAAGTCCGGCTACGGCGGCCTTGGCCGCCAGAGGCTTAAGAAATGCTTGCGCCGGGGGCGAATCAGGCGGCCGGAGCCGCGCCTCAATAGGGGAAGAAGGAGTTGATCCAATCCGCAAAGAGCGCGGGACTTCTGCCTTCAATGTTTCCGGCGCCCAGCAGCAGCCCCACAAGGATCGTAAGCACGCACAGAAGCACAAACAGGCGGCCGGGAAACAGCGGCGTCCCGTCCTCCTCCACACGGCAGAGGCACAGCCCGCCGCCGGCGAAGGCGGCCGCGCACGGCAGCCAAAGCGGCATGGCGCACTGTGGCAGCGCCGCGAAAGCTGCGGCAAACAGACCGGCGCAAAGACCGGCCGCCAGTACGCAGAGAAGGGCCTGTTTCACAGCGGTTTTTTTCATGGGTGGTTCTCCTGCCCTCTGTCTTTATTTGGTATCGTCGGCATTACCATATCATAATCCGGCTGAAAGGTACAGGCCCGCCGCGTTTCAATGCCTAAACAGCCCCGTGCCGGAAAGCGGGCGCATGGGCTCGCCATAGGGCGGCACACCCCGCGCGGGTACGGCATAGGATGACGTGGGCGGTCCGGAAAAAGCGCGGCGGCGTTTTACAATCCGCCCGCTTCATGGTATGATAGCAAAGCAGGGCCGTCCTCGGAGTGTGAAAGCATGAAACGAGGCGATATATACATGGCCGAGCTGGACCCCGTGGTGGGAAGCGAGCAGGGCGGGACGCGGCCTGTGGCCATCATTCAAAACGACATGGGAAACCTGCATTCACCCACGGTGATTGCGGTGCCGCTCACGGGCAGCACCGGCAAGCCGGCCTTGCCCACGCATGTGCATATCCCGCGGGGGGAGGGCGGCCTGTGGCGCGAGTCCATCGTGCTGTGCGAGCAGGTGCGCACCCTGGAAAAAACCCGCCTGAGACGGCGACTGGGCGCGCTGGGGCCGGAAAGCATGCGCCGCGTGGACCGGGCGCTGGGCGTGTCGCTGGATATGACCTGCGAGGGCGACGCACAATAGAACAATAGAAAAAGGGGCGGCTCCCTTGTCGGGAGCCGCCCACAAGATCAAAGGAGAACGCATGAAAAAAAGCCTGCTGAAAAACGAACATCTCGCCTCCGCCGTGCAGATCGTGCTCGGCTGCGCCCTGGGCGCGCTGGCCTATCCGCTGTTTCTGGTGCCCAACCACATTGCGCCGGGCGGCCTGACCGGCCTGGCCACGGTATTGAATTACCTGTTCCACTGGCCGGTGGGCACCGCGAGTCTGGTGATGAACGTACCGCTGTTTATTATCGGGTACCGGGCGATGGGGCGGGTGTTTGTAATCCGGTCCCTGGCGGCGACGGTGCTGTTCTCGGCGCTGATCGATCTGATTCCGCTGCCGCCAATGACGCAGCAGCCTCTGCTGGGCGCCGTGTTTGGCGGGGTGCTGCTGGGCGCGGGCCTGGGGCTGATCCTGCGCGGCGGCGCGACCACCGGCGGTACGGATATGGTGGCCCGCATGATTCACAACCGATTCCAGCATATCTCCGTAGGCGCCATCCTGTTTTCCATCGACTGCTGCGTGGTGCTCATGGCCGGCTTCTTCATCGAGGCGGAATATGCGCTGTATGCGTTTGTGGCCCTGTATGCCGCCAGCAGGCTGATTGATGTGGTGATGGTGGGCCTTGCCCGCGAAAAGGCCTGCTACATCATCTCCAGCCAGCATGAACGGGTTAAGCAGGACATCATGCAGCGGCTGGACCGCGGCGTAACGGTGCTCCGTGCCGAGGGCGGCTACAGCGGGCAGGAGCGGCCGGTGCTCTTGTGCGTTATGAGCGCGCAGGAAATGGGCCGGCTCAAAGCCATCGTACGGGAGGCGGACGAGGACGCCTTCCTCTTCATCAGCGACGCGCATGAGGTGCTGGGCGAGGGCTTCCGAAAGCTGATGGAATAAGACAACCGCCGCAGGGAAGCATCCCCGCGGCGGTCGGTGTCATTGATGAAAAACGTTCAGGAGGCAACGGCTTCGTCATAAGCCTCGAAGAAATCGGGGCAGCTCCATGTGCCGCAGGCACTGACGGATTCGTCGCTGACCAGCAGCTGCAGCGTCAGGCCGTTTTTCAGGCCGATGCACAGCGAACCGGACCCGCTCATGGCCGTGCCCTGATAGTCGGCATAGTCCACCAAAGTCTGCATCAGCTGCTGGGCGGTAGCCGTATCGGAGATGCGGCCCTTGCCGGACAGCTCCATCCACGCCACGTCGTCGGGATCGCATAGGGTGTCGGCCAGCGTCTCGGAGCCGATGATGGCGGTGCCCGCATAGCTGACCCGCTGGAATACGCGCGTGTTACCGTCCACCTGCGCGGCCACCAGCGCGCCGCTCATGCCGGAAATGGCGTAGACCGTCTCCCCGCGGGCCACCACGTTGCTCACCATGCCGCTGGTGCCCAGCGCGGGCTCGATATTGAACTCCGTGATCTGGCCCAGCTCCTCGCCCAGAAGCGAGCTGGAAATGCCGCTGGGGCTCTGGAGCATGCGGTAGGTGGCGCCGTCCATGGTGATGAGCGGGAAGCTCTGCCCCTGGCCCTGGGCAAACAGCGTCTGGCTGGAGCTGGAGCTGCCCGCGCTCATGGACAGACTGCCCACCGGCACGTCGGCCGCGGTGCGGGGCGCGGCGGTGGAGGGAAGCGAATCACCCGCGGAACGGCTGTCAAGGACATTCTGCGTGGGCGTGGGCCGGACGCCGGGCGCCTGTCCGTCCATGGCCCACAGCGCGGCCCCCACACACAACACCAGCGCGGCGCACACGGCCAGCGCAGGTCTCCAGCCGATGCCGCGCCTGCGCGACTTGGGCATCTCCGCGGCCCGCAGCTTTGCCTTTGCCAACAGGGTGGGCGTCGCCGTCAGCCCGCCCAGCTGCCGATCAGCGACTTCGGGCAGTTGTTCCAGGCGTTTCACTGCGAAAGACCTCCTTCTTCCTTCAAAATGCTTTCCAGCTTCTTTCTTGCGCGGGAGAGGCGGCTGGAGATGGTGCCCTCGGGCAGATCGAGCATCTGGGCGATTTCCCCGATGCCGTAGCCCTGGTAGTAGTACAGCAGAATCGCTTCCCGAAAGGTGGGCGGGAGCTCGTGGATGGCCTTCATCATGGCTTCCTCATCATCGCGCCTGCCGCTGTCGTCCGGAGCGGGGATCATCTCAAACATGGGACTTCCCAGTACGACGCGCTTGAGCCATGCGCCGCGCCACAGATCGCGACACCGGTTGAGCGCCACCTTGAGCAGCCAGGCCTTTTCCCGGCCTTCCTGCAGATCCGGCGCGTTGGTCATCAGGCGTACGAACACGTCCTGACACACGTCCTCCGCGCGCTGCCTGTCGCCGAGGTAGAAGTAGCTTACGCGCAGCACGTCCGTGGCGTACTTCTCGTAAAGTTCCTCGTAGCTAAGCATGTCCGAGCCTCCGTTTAATGCCCGGACGCGCATCCTTCACGGGCGTACTGTGCTCACTCATCAAACGAATCCGCCTTCCCTTTTCCTGCACAAAATTCAAAATTTCTTGAGGAAATTTTCCAAGTGGGGCGGAGCAGCGGGCGCTCAAGGTCAGTTTGACCGGATTGAGCGGGAGCATGCGCCCGGAACATTTTAGCATCCGGGCCCGGACGCGTCAATACAGGCGGCGGACCGCGAGAAAAAATCCGGGCGAAAGGGCATAAATGCGTTTGACGCCGCATAAGATGCAGGAAGGGCGGCGCTTTTGTTTGCACGTTGGCAAATCCTGTGTTACAATACGCAATGTTTGCAGGATGCCCTTGACACGCAGAACGGAGGAATCTACCAAATGCTGTATCACGATTCACATGACGCCAAATACCGCGAACCTCTGGGCCCCGTGGCGGCGGGAGGCAGGCTGACCCTGCGCTTCGCCTGCGACGAAAGCCCGGAGGTGCTGCTGCGCACCTGGGACGGCGCGGAGCATGTCTATCCGATGGTTCCCATGGGGGAACACCTTTATGAAATGACCATCACCGTGCCGGACAGGCCCATGCTGTTCTGGTACGACTTTATCATCCGCCGGGCGGACGGCGATCTGCGCTACGGCAACAGCCGCGACCAGCTGGGCGGCGAGGGCGCGTGCTATGACGGCCAGCCCGACAGCTATCAGGTGACCGTCTACGACCCCGCCTACCAGACCCCGGAATACCTGCGCCACGGGATCATCTACCAGATTTTCCCCGACCGCTTCTTCAAGGACAAGAACGGCCAGAAGGGCCGCGTGCGCAAGATCGCCGCGGCGCATCCGGACGCCACCTTCCACGAGGAATGGAACGAGCGCCCAGCCCTGGACCTGGACCCTGAAAACGGCGACAACCGCGCCCTGGACTTTTTCGGCGGCACGCTCAGAGGCATCAAGCAGAAGCTGGATTACCTGTCGGACCTGGGCGTGAGCGTCATCTATCTCAACCCCATCTTCCGCGCCCGTTCCAACCACCGCTACGACACCGGCAGCTATGAGGAGATCGACCCCATTTTGGGCGACGAGGCCGCCTTTGACGAACTGGTGTCGGCGGCGAAGGCGCGCGGCATCCGCATTCTGCTCGACGGGGTGTTCAGCCATACCGGCGCGGACAGCATGTATTTCAACCGCTACGGCCGCTACGATACCCTGGGCGCGTACCAGAGCAAGGAAAGCCCCTACTACGACTGGTACCGCTTTGAAGAGTTCCCCGACAAGTACGATTCCTGGTGGGGCTTCTACACGCTGCCTGCCCTCAATAAGGACAACGCCTCCTATCGCGATTTCCTGCTCAACGCCGAAACCGGCGTGATGCCCCGCTGGGTGCGCCGCGGCGCATGCGGATGGCGGCTGGATGTGGTGGACGAGCTGCCCGTGGACATGGTGCTTGAGATGCGCAAGGCCGTCAAGCAGGCCGACCCGGACGCCACGCTCCTGGGCGAGGTCTGGGAGGATGCCAGCAACAAGACCGCCTATGGCGTGAACCGCTCCTACTGCCTGGGCGACATGCTGGACAGCGTGATGAACTATCCCCTCCGCTGCGCGGTGATTGACTTCTTCACCGGCGTGATCGACGCCCATCAGCTGCGCCGGGTGATCCTGCATCAGCAGGAGGTCTATCCCGTGCCGTTCTACTATTCGCTGATGAACCTGCTGGGCAGCCATGACCGCGTGCGCATCCTCAACGCGCTGTGCGGCCTCAACCGCGAGGGCGCCGTGCAGATGGACCGCGCCGAGGCGGAGAAGATCACGCTTGGCAAGCGCGAGCTCAAGAGCGCCAAGAAGCGCTACCTGGAGGCCGTGAAGCTGCTGTGCGCCCTGCCAGGCGCGCCTACCGTGTACTACGGCGACGAAATCGGCATGACCGGCATGGCCGATCCCTGGAACCGCGCGCCCATGAACTGGGACGAGCCGGACGAAAAGCTGCTGGAAGGCGTGCGCGCGCTGCTGCTCAAGCGCCGCGACACCCCCGTTTTGCACACCGGCTACCTGGAGGTGGAGGCCGTGGACGCCGACACGCTTCGCATCACGCGCTGCGCCAGGGACGGCAAGGACGTCTTTGGCGAGCCGCTCGCCGGCAAGGCCGCCGTGGTGAAGGTGAGCCGCAAATAAACGCGGTGAACCGCCAAAAGGCGGATTTCAGCGGCGAACGGCGCTGCTTTCAGGCGGCGCATATTGCGCCGGTTCCGGGGTTGATGCTATAATAACCCTGAACACAGCGCAAGGAGGCAATCGCTTTGACCGCCAAGGAGTTTTTCCGCAAGAACCTGAATGTGCCCAACGTACTGACCATGATCCGGCTGCTGCTGGTGCCGGTGTACGTGGCGCTGTTCGTCGGCGGGCAAAAATACGCGGCGCTTGCGACCTTCCTTGCGGCCAGCCTGACCGACCTGCTGGACGGCCGCATCGCCCGCAAGTACAACCTCATCACCGACTTTGGCAAGCTGGTGGACCCCTTTGCCGACAAAGTGATGGTGCTGACGGCCCTGCTGAGCATGGCCATTGGCTCGCCGGCCATCCCGCCGGTGGTGCCGTGGGCGGCGGTGGTCATCCTGCTCCTCAAGGAGCTGGTGATGGTCGCCGGCGGCATCGTGATGTACAGGCACGGCATCGTGGTCTACTCCAGCATGGTGGGCAAGGTGGCGCACTGCGTATTTATCGCGGGGCTGGTCGCCACCTATTTCCACGACTGGTTTGCGCGCGCGTGCGCGGGCTGGCTGCTGACGCCGGACCTGCTGCTCGTATGGCTGGGCGTGTGCATTACGCTGTGCGCGCTGACGTTTTACGTAAGCGACGCGGTCAGGAAAGCAAAGGAAAAAGGAGTCATTTGACGGGCCGCACGGCCCTCTGGGGGATGGGCAACTGCCCGTCTCCCTTTTTTTCGGGCGGAGCGGTTTGCGGGCGGCGCAAAGAGGACCCCGCCGCCCTTTTGTCGAATCCATGAGCAATATCCTTTTGGAAATGGAGGCTCCCTCATGAGCGAATTCCTGGCGCCTCTCAACTACGGCCGGGCCCGCGGCGTGCTCGGGCGCCTGAGCGATTATTCCGCCTATACGCCCAAGGGCGCGGCGCAGGCGCTGGACGTTCTGCGGGAGAGCTATCCTCTGGTGTTTGAGAAGCTGGAGAGCAAGCAGTTTGACAACGGCGCGGTGCTTATGGAAATGCCCGGCGCGAGCAGGACGGCTCCGCTGGTGTTCGTGTCCCATCTGGACGCGGCGGAGGCGGGTGTGGCCGGGCCGGAATGTCCGCACGAGATGCCCATCGGCGTGCCTTTGTCGCGCGCCCATGTGGTGGCGCTGCTGGAGGCGCTGGAAGGACTGCTGGGCGAGGGCTACCAGCCCGGCGGCGACCTGCTGCTGGCGCTGAGCATGGACGGGCTCAGCGGCGGCGCGGGGGCCCGGAGCATCGCCGCGCACCTGAAGGCGCGCAGCCTGTCGCCCTGCTTTGTGCTGGATCACGGCGGATACGCCACCATGGAGGCGTTCCGCACGTATCTTCCCAAAAACGCGCCGCTGGCGCTGGTGGGCATCTGCGAGAAGGGAGAGATCCAGGGCGTACTGACCGCGGATGGGGAGGTGAGCAGCCGCCCCGGGCGCGAGAGGGCCCGTCCCGTGGACGAGCTGCTGCGCGCGGGAGCGCGGCTGACGCGCCGTCCCCGCCGGGCGCGCCTGTGCGCGGCCAGCGAAACCATGCTTTCGGAGCTTGGCAAAAAGGCGCCGCTTCTGCAGCGGTGGCTGGTGCGCAGCCCGCGCCTCACGTTCCCGCTGATGCGGTTTTTGTGGCGCAAGCGATCGGTGTTCCATCAATTCTTTGTGAGCGAGCGCACGGTATGCGAAATCAGCGCGCCGGGCACGCCGCAGACGCCGGCCGCGCAGGCGTCGCTGACCTTCCGCCAGACGCTGATCCCCGGCGTGCGCGCGGCGGAGGCGCGCCACCGCATCCGTTGGCTGGCGGGCAACGACGACCTGCACCTGACTTTTTCCATGTGCGAGGACGCGGGCGCGCTCAGCGACCCCAGCGGCGAAGCCTGGGAGGCGCTGGAAACGGCCATTGAAATCCAGTTTGAGCGGGCGGTGATCGTGCCCTGCCTCAGCCCCTTTGTGACGGACGGGCGTTTTTATGCCCAGCCGGGCGGACGGGTGTACCGCTTCTCGCCCTTTTTGCTCACGGGCGAGGAGGCGCTTTCGGGCCTGTGCACCGTGACGGACGGGACGCTCCAGACAGCGGTGCAGTTCTTCCGCTCCATGCTGTGCGTATAAGGAGGACGGAGATTGCTTTCCATCGTGTATCTCATGCTGTTTCTATCGGGCGGCGCGGTGATCGCGCGGCTGCTGCTGCCCCGGCTCAAGCCTGTGCTGCGCGTCTACCTGGGCCTGTCGCTGGGCGTGCTTTTGCTGATGTGGCTGCCGGTCCTGTGGGCCTATGCGGTGCGCTTCAGCTATGCGGCGCACTGGCTGGCGCTGGGCACGCTGGCGCTGCTGGTGGGAGCGGCCTGGCTGTGGCGCGACCGGCGCAGCCCCGCGCCCTTTGACGAGGCGGAAAAGCGAACGCTCCGGCTGCTGCTGATATGCGTCGTGCCGCTGACGGTGCTCAGCGGCTACCTGCAATACACGCATTCCATCCGCCTGGCGGCGGACGGCACCTATCATGTGGGGCAGAGCACCTACGGCGACCTGTCGCTGCACCTGGCGGTGTGCACCAGCATCGTCAACGCCTCATTTCCACTGGAGAACAGCCTGATGCTGGGGGCCACCATGGCCTACCCCTACCTGTCGGACTCCATCGCCACCAGCATGCTCATGCTGGGCATGCCGCTCAACACCGCCATGGCCTTCACCGGCACGATGATGATGGCGCTGGTCTACGCGGGCTACGGGCTTTTGGCCATGCAGCTGTGCCGCAGGCGCGGGGCGGCTGCGCTGGCGTTTTTCCTCTTGTTCCTCAACGGGGGCCTGGGCTTTTTCTACACGCTGGACGCCACGGTGAACGGCTATGAAGTCACCAGCATGTGGGACAACCTGGCAAACGTGATGCAGGGCTATTATCAGACGCCCACCAACCAACCCGACCCGCACAACCTGCGCTGGGTCAACATCATCTGTGACATGCTGGTGCCCCAGCGCGGCATTCTGGGCGGCTGGACGCTGCTGATGCCGGCGCTCAACCTCCTCGTGCCCCCGCTGTGCCGCCGGGAGAAGCACGGCGCGCGCGAGCTTATATTGCTGGGCCTGTTCGCGGGCGGGCTGCCGTTGGCGCACACGCACAGCTACCTGGCGCTGGCGCTGTTTTCCGCGGGCGCGTGCGCCTACTGCGTGTCGACCGCGCCGCGGGGAAGCCGCCGGGAGGCGTTCCGTCCCTGGCTTCTCTACGGGACGGTGGCGGCGGCGCTGTCGCTTCCGCAGCTCATCGCCTTTACCTTTGTGCAGGCCACGGGCAGCGACCATTTCCTCAGCGTCTGGTTCAACTGGGCCAACAACCGCGGCAACCGGGGACTGGTGGACAACTATCTGTGGTTCTACCTCAAAAACGTGGGCGCGCCCTATGTGCTGATTCTGCTGGCGCTGTGCCGGCGCAAGCCCAAGGACGCGCCCGCCGTGCCGGACGACCTGCGGCAGATCCGCCTCATCGCGTGCGGCGCGTTCCTGATTTACGCGGTGGCCGAGGTGTTCAAGTTCCAGCCCAACGAATACGACAACAACAAGCTGTTCTACGTCTGGTTCCTGCTGTGCCTGCCGATGGCCGCGGACTATGCCATGGAGGCGTTCAGGCGCCTTGGCGGCCTGCCGGGGCGGCGGGTGATCGCCGGGCTGTTTCTGGTGTGCTGCTTCACCTCCTCCACGCTCACCGTGGCGCGCGAGTGCGTGAGCGACTACCAGGCCTACGGCGCCGCCGATATCGAAACCGCGGAATTCGTGCTGGAAAACACCCCGGAGCACAGCATTTTCCTCACCGGCAACCAGCACCTCAACCCCGTGAGCTCTCTGGCGGGCCGCACCATCCTGTGCTCCAGCGACCTCTACCTCTACTACCACGGCTTTAACACCACCGAGCGCCAGGCCGAGATCGCGGCGTTCTATGCCAACCCTGCCGCCAACCTTGACCTGCTCAGGGAATATCAGGTAGAATATATCTACGTCAGCCCCTATGAGCGCGCGAATGCCCAGTACGCGCTCAATGAGGCGGCGCTGGAGGCGCTGTTTCCGGTGATCTATGAATCGGCCGGAGGACAGAACCGCATCTTTGAGGTGCCGGAGGCATACCGCCAATGAAACGCTTTTTGCGCTATGCGCTGGAGCATGACCGCAAGATCCGCGCGGTGTTTCTGCGGGACGGCAAAATGATGCAGAAAACGGTCAGCGTGCTCGCCTATGACGGGGAAACCGTCACTTTGCGCGCCGGGGCGAAGGGAAGTCCCTTCACGTTGCCCGCGGAGGATTTGCTCAGCTGCGACTATGCCCGCGGCGATCACGGCGAGGAATGACCGCGAAAGAGGAGAGGAAGGACACTTATGGTTCAGAAGATGAAGAAATACCTCGATGAGCATGAAAAGCAATATGAAATGATCCGCTACATATTTGCCGGAGGGCTGACCACGCTGCTGAGCATGGTGGTGCATTATGGCTTTTGCTTTCTCATGGCCGAAAAAGCGCCCTATGACGGCAACCTCATCCCCTGGCTGGTGGATTCCATCAACCGGGCCAACAACGTGCAGATGTCCGTCGCCAGCGCCATCTCCTGGGTGATCGCGGTGCTCTTTGCCTACTGGATCAACCGCGGGCTGGTATTCCGCGCGCAGGATCAGGGAAAGGTGCTCACCGGGCTCGTGCAGTTTGCCGGGAGCCGGCTGGTGAGCTTTCTGGTGTTTGAGCAGGGGCTGATGCTGCTGCTCAAGCTCGTGGGCGTGAGCAACATCGTCAACCGCGTGATCGTGCTGGTGTTCGTGATGGTCTTTAACTACGTGGTCAGCAAGTTCTGGATCTTCAAAAAGGCCGCGTAAGGCCGGGAAACAGCGAAAAGACTAGCAGAGCCAATCCGCCCGACAGCGCCCCGTGGAGCATGCGCACGCAAAGCAGCTTCGCGGGGCGTATGCATTTTGGCACAAACAGCAGGTTTTGCAGCCAGATGCTCAGCCCCCCGAACGAGCACAGCGCGCACAGAAGCGCCATGGGGGCCTGCGGCCATGCTTCCAGCACCGCCGCCGCGCCGCCGCCCACCTCCATCAGCGCCCATGCAGCCGCCAGCAGCGGCCCGTGCGCCGCTGCCCAGGCCGGCCAGAGCGCTGCAATCAAGGCGCGAAGCACGCCCGCCGCGATGGCAAAGGTCATCATTGCGCCGCATACCGCCAGAAGCGCTGTGGCGGCTTCCGTCACGGCCTCCGGCAGGGAGGGGCGCGCGGCGCGCGCAGGCGGCTGCGGCGTCGCGGCGGCGCCTGCGCGCGCCGCCGGCGGATGCCCCGACGCCAGCTTCACCAGCCCGGCGGCGGCCAGCGCGCCCGCCCAGTGACACAATAGCAGCACCCGGCAGCCCGCGCGCAGCCCCGTCCACTGTGCCAGCGTACCGGTGAAAAACATGGGGCTCATCACACCGCAGGCGGCCAGGAGCGGCAACGCCGCGCCCGGGGCTACCGCGCCTGCGCCGCAGAGGTCGCGCACGCGCTGCGCGCTGGCCGGCGATCCGGAGGCGAAGGAGAAGAGCACCGCCCCGGCATAGTCGCGCCATGCGGAATGTTCGTGATTTGAGCGTGCGGGCAGCAGCCGGCACAGCACCATCATGGGCAGAAGAGCGGGCATGACGCCGCTCGCAAACACCCGCGCCGCCTGGGATGCAGCCTCCATCGCCTGGGAAGAGAAGATCAGCACCAGCAAAAGACCGCCGCCTACCGCCGCGCCCGTCACCGCACGCACCCCCTTTTCAGGGCATTTTATGTGCGCAAGTACCCCATTTGAACCCGGGATAGCATGGAGCTTTTCCACAAAAACCGTCAAAATGTCTGCTTTTTCGGAAAAGGACCTTTTCAGATACGGATATTTGCGGTATACTGATTCTGTCTCTCCCTACATACGTTCGTTTGAGAAGGAGTATGCTTGTGACGGACTTTGTAAGCACGTGGAACAACGACCTTCTGACCGTGCCCTTCGCGCCCCTGGGACTGATTGCCATGCCGGGCTGCGAGGAGCTGGGACAGAAGGTCAACAACTGGCTCATGAAATGGTACGAGCAGCAGGAAGCCCTGGAGGACACCCCGCTCTTCTCCCTGATGGGTGCCAACCGGCACGACTTTCTGATCGAGGCGCACTGCCCCCGCTTTGGCACAGGCGAGGGCAAGGGCATGATCAAAAGCAGCGTGCGTGGCTACGACATCTATATCCTGACCGACATCGGAGCTTACAACGTCACCTATAAGATGTATGGGCGCGAAGTGCCCATGTCCCCCGACGACCACTATCAGGACCTCAAGCGCATCATCGCGGCCATCGGCGGCCGCGCCAAGCGCATCAACGTCATCATGCCCATGCTCTACGAGGGCCGCCAGCACCGCCGCACCAGCCGCGAAAGCCTGGA
>CALVNG010000069.1 GCA_944349545.1 uncultured Eubacteriales bacterium | reverse complement strand
AGCGCCGGCTATGAGGCCGGTTACGTGGGCGGCGGCGAACTGAAGTGGGGCAGCCTGGTGGTCGAGTTCGACACCTTCCCCGGCAGCGTGTTTGAGGGCACCAGCGCTCACCTGCGCAAGAAGAACTCCGGCGCCTTTGAAAACGGCGGCGTGTGGCGCTGCTTCGCCGAGGCCGCCAAGGTCCGCGGCATCGAAGTGCGCTATGAGAACCCCGCCATCGCCCTGGTGCAGGACCCCGTGACCCGTGAGGTCAGCGGCGTGGTCGCCACCGACGCCGAGGGCAACGAATACACCATCAAGAGCGCCAAGGGCGTGCTCCTGGCCTGCGGCGGCTACGAGAACAACCTCGAAATGCAGCGTGACTTCCACGGCATGGACGAGGTCTACACCGCCGGCACCCCCGGCAACACCGGCGACGGCATCAAGATGCTCATGGAAGCCGGCGCCAAGATCTGGCACATGAAGAACCAGACCCAGTCCGGCGGCTTCTGGCTGGGCATCAAGGTTCCCGAGTACGAATCCACCTTCATGCGCAACTTCGACATGCCCGGCAACTCCTGGATCGAGATTGCCTCCGACAACACCCGCTTCTACAACGAGTCCTACGGCTATCACCGCCAGCACATGAAGTACATGGAGTACGGCCGCTATGTTGACCTGCCTCACGAGCGCGCCCTGCCCGTGCACCTGATCTTCGACGAGTCCACCCGCGAGGCCGGCTCCATCGCCAGCCAGTGGCTCAGCTGGCCCACCACCACCGAGGGCTACACCTGGTCCAACGACAACCTGGCCGAAATCGAAAAGGGCTGGATCATCAAGGCCGACACCATCGAGGAGCTGGCTGAGAAGATCGGCCGCGACCCCGTCGAGCTGCAGGCCACCATCGACCGCTACAACGAGATGTGCGAAAAGGGCGTGGACGAGGACTTCGGCCGCGATCCCGCCACCATGGCTCCCATCGAGAAGGCGCCCTTCTACGCCGTGTCTCTGACCCCCACCCTCGTGGCCACCACCGGCGGCGCCAAGCGCGATACCGACGGCCGCGTGCTGGACTGGAACGAGAACCCCATCCCCGGCCTGTATGAGGCTGGCGAGCTGGGCAGCTACGTGTCCAACCTGTACCAGAACGGCGTGTTCCTCTCCGAGGCCATGCTCTCCGGCCGCACCGCGGCCCAGACCGCTTTCGGCGGCGAGAGCCAGTTCGAGGAAGTCGTGAAGGAAGAAAAGACCGGTCCCGCGTGGGCTGACGCCGCTGACGGCGAGTACACCGCGGTTGTGGACGGCCTCCACGACAAGATCGAGGTCAAGATGACCGTTGAGGGCGGCAAGCTGACCGCCATCACCATCGGCGAGGGCCGCTCCGAGATGATCATCACCGACGAGCAGCTGGCCGAGTATGTGAACTCCGTGATCGACAGCCAGAGCACCGAAGTGGACGTCATCGCCGGCGCCACCGTCGACTGCCAGGCCATCGCCACCGCGCTGATCCAGGCGTTCGCTGAATAAGTCCCCCCCGGGCCGCAAGGCCCTGCCCCGCACGGCTTGCCGCGCGGGGCTTTTTGTATGGCAAAAGCCCGGCGGGCGCCGGGCTTTTCCGACTGTCCAAAAACCTTTTGGGAGGTTCGGAGGGCCGCAGCCCTCCGAGCTTTTATCCGAATCCAGCGACATGCGCGGTGGATTCGGAAGCCTTGCGTAGCAAGGTTTCCTTACGCCGTCTGCCGCCCGGCGGAGCCGAAGGCGGAGTAGGCGGACGGCGCAAACCTGTCGGAAAAGATCGCCGCAGGCGAGCTTTTTCGACACGCTGAAAAGCCCGGCGGACGCCGGGCTTTTCCGACTGTTTCAGGCTGTCAACCGCTTACGCTACGGTTGGAGGAGCGCTTGCGCAGGAAGGGGAGCTGTATCTGCTGCTTGCCGATGACGTCCACAGCCACGGCGATGAGCAGCACCAGGCCCTTGACGACCTGCTGGGCGTTGGAGGAGATGCCCATGATGGACATGCCGTTGTTGAGCACGCCCATGATGAGGGCGCCGATGAGGGCGCCGCCGACGGTGCCGGTGCCGCCGTAGGCCGAGGCGCCGCCGATGAAGCAGCTGGCGATGGCGTCCATCTCAAAGCTCTGGCCGGCGACGGGGCTGGCGCTGTTGAGGCGGGCGGCAAAGACCAGGCCGGCCACGGAGGCGATGAAGCCCATGTTGGTGTAGGCGAAGAACATCATCTGCTTGGTGCGCACGCCGGAAAGGCGGGCGGCCTTCATGTTGCCGCCGATGGCGTAGAGGTGGCGGCCGCGGACGGTGTTTTGCGTAAAGAAGCTGTAGACCAGCACCAGCACGGCCAGGATGATCAGCACCGTGGGCACGCCGCGGTACTGTGCCAGCGTGTAGAACACCCACAGCACGACGGCGGAGACGACGATCATCTTCACGGCCATGGCGGCGGGGGTTTCGCACTCATAGCCCTTGCGCTTGCGGTTGGCGTTGTTCATCAGCTGCGCCACGCAGAAGACGACCACAGCCAGCACGCCCACGATGATGCACAGGAGGTTGGACTTGCCCCCGAAGAGGGTGAAGGACTCCACCAGGTCGGGCAGGAAGCCGGTGGAGAGCTGCTGGTAGGCGTCGGGGAAGGGGGCGAGGGTGAGGCCGTTGAGGATGAGCAAAGTGATGCCGCGGAAGACCAGCATGCCGCTGAGGGTGGTGATGAAGGGCGGGATGCCGACATAGGCGATCCAGAAGCCCTGCCAGGCGCCCACGGCGATGCCGATGAGCAGGCACAGGCCGATGGAGAGGTAGACGTTCCAGCCCAGCGTGATGATGAAGGTGCCGGCGCAGGCGCCGATGAGTGCAACGACGGAGCCGACGGAGAGGTCGATGTTGCCGCCGGTGAGGATACAAAGAAGCATGCCCACGGCGAGGATGACGACGTAGGAATTCTGGTTGATGAGGTTGCCGATGTTCATGGGCTTGAGAATCAGGCCCTTGGTGAGGATGGTGAAAAGAACGATGATGATGACCAGCGCGATCAGCATGCCAAAGCGCTTGAGGTCAACGCCCTTAAAAGCGGATTTTTTGTTCATGCGCCTATCTCCCCTTTGCTGTCCTGCATGATGTAGCTCATGATGGATTCCTGCGAGGCCTCGCTGCGGTCAAGCTCGGCGATCATGCGGCCCTCGTTCATGACGTAGATGCGGTCGCACATGCCCAGGATCTCGGGAAGCTCGGAGGAGACCATCAGCACCGACTTGCCCTGGGCGACCAGGTCGTTGATGATCTCGTAGATCTCATATTTGGCGCCCACGTCCACGCCGCGGGTGGGTTCGTCCATAAGCAGGATGTCGGGCTGGGCGAAAATCCACTTGGCGACGAGCACCTTTTGCTGGTTGCCGCCGGAGAGGTTGCCCACGAGCTGCTCCACGGTGGGAGTCTTGATGCCCAGCTGCTGGCGCAGCTCCTTGGCGCGCATGGTTTCCAGGTCCTTGTCGATGACGCCGTGGCGGCTGATAAAGCCGGGGCGGGCCATGGTGCTGTTGTGCTTGATGGAATCGGGCAGAATCAGGCCGTCGCCCTTGCGGTCCTCGGTGACGTAGGCCAGGCCGGCCTCGATGGCCTGCGGGATGTCGCGCAGGTGGACGGGCTTTCCGTGGATGCGCAGCTCGCCCGAAATGGAGCTGCCGTACGCCCGGCCAAAGACCGACATGCACAGCTCCGTGCGCCCCGCGCCCATCAGCCCGGCGATGCCCACCACCTCGCCCGCGCGCAGCGTGATGGACACGTCGTCCACGACCTTGCGCTCGGTGTAGATGGGATGATAGACCGTCCAGTTGCGCACCTCAAGCGACACCTCGCCGATGTGCGGCGTTCGGGGCGGGAAGCGGTTGGTCATCTCGCGGCCGACCATGCCCTTGATGATGCGCTCCTCGCTGATATCGTCCTTTTGGTCGAGGGTCTCTATGGTATGGCCGTCGCGGATGACGGTGATCTTGTCGGCGCAGTAGCTGATCTCGTTGAGCTTGTGGGAGATGATGATGCTGGAGATGCCCTCCTTCTTGAAGGAGAGGAGCAGGTCCAGGAGCTTTTTGGCGTCGCTTTCGTTGAGCGAGGAGGTCGGCTCGTCGAGGATGAGGAGCTTGACGTTCTTGGCCAGGGCCTTGGCGATCTCCACCAGCTGCTGCTTGCCCACGCCGATGTCCTTGATCAGCGTGCGCGGATTTTCATGAAGGCCGACCATGGCCATGTAGCGGGCGGACTTCTGGTACGTCTCGTCCCAGTTGATGACGCCGCCCCGGGCGCACTCGTTGCCCAGGAACATGTTTTCGGCGATGCTCAGATAGGGTACCAGCGCCAGCTCCTGATGGATGATGACGATGCCCTCGCGCTCGCTGTCCTTGATGGTTTTGAAGCGGCAGGGATGGCCCTGATAGATGATTTCGCCTTCGTAGGAACCGTAGGGATAGATGCCGCTCAGGACGTTCATCAGCGTGGACTTGCCCGCACCGTTTTCGCCGCACAGGGCGTGGATCTCGCCCTCCTCGACCTCGATGTTGACGCGGTCCAGCGCCTTGACGCCCGGAAATTCCTTGGTGATGTCCTTCATTTTGAGGATGATGTTGCCCAAAACACACGCCTCCCAACACGGATAGGGCCTTTCCCCGGGGAAAGGCCGGCGGCCGTTTCAAACAGGGGGACGAACGCATCCGTCCGTCCCCCTGGAAACGCCCGCGGGCGGTTACTCGGCCAGATCGGCCTCGGTGTAGTAGCCGCTGTCGATGAGCAGCTCCTTGTAGTTGCTGGCGTCGGCAAACACCGGCGTGCAGTTGTAGGAGGGAACCTCCATCACGCCGTTGTCATAGGTCGCGTTGGTTTCGGGGGTGTTGCCGGCGAGGATGTCGGCCACCATCTTCATGGTCTGGTCGGCCAGGGTGCGGGTGTCCTTGAAGACGGACATCGCCTGCAGGCCGCTGATCATGTTCTTGGTGTTGGGGATGTCGCAGTCCTGGCCGGTGATGACGGGGATGTTCTCGGCGGTGAAGCCGAAGCTGACCAGGCTGTTGGTCACGCCCAGGGCGGTGGAGTCGTTGGAGCACAGGCAGATGTCCAGGGTGGTGCCGCCGGTGAGGGCGTCGGGATAGTAGGCGCTGAGGATGTTGTCCATGCGGGCCTGGGCGGTCTCGCTCTTCCAGGCGGGGGTGGCGACGGTCTCAAAGTCCACCTGGCCGGAGGTGACCACCAGCTTGCCGGCGTCGATGTAGGGCTTGAGGGTGTCATAGGCGCCGGAGAAGAACAGGCCGGCGTTGTTGTCGTCGGGGGAGCCGCCGGTGAACTCGATGGTGAAGGGGCCTTCCGCGTTCTCAAGGTCGAAGCGGTCCACGATGTACTGGCCCTGGATCACGCCCACGCCGTAGTTGTCAAACGTGGTGTAGTAATCGACGTTCTTGGTGCCGGTCAGCAGGCGGTCATAGGCGATGACGGGGATGCCGTTGTCCTTGGCGGTCTGCAGCACCGTATCCAGCGCGCCGCCGTCGATGGAGGCCACCACCAGCACCTCGGCGCCGCCCAGGATCATATTCTCAATCTGGGATACCTGGGTAGCCACGTCGTTGTTGGCGTACTGCAGGTCCACCTCGTAGCCGGCGGCCTCCAGCTGCGCCTTCATGTTCGCGCCGTCCTGATTCCAACGCTGCAGGCTCTGGGTGGGCATGGCCACGCCGACCTTCTGCGCGGCAAACGCGGAGCCGGCGGTCAGTACCAGTGCGAGTGCCAGCACGGTAGCAAGCAGTTTCTTCATTTGGGAACACACTCCTTTTTATTTGATGATGGTCCCTCTCCGGAGACCGTAGGAACGGATCGATGTGCACGTGTACACTTACGGCAAAGAAGAAAGGCTGCCTCTCTTTTTTCGGACGCGCTGATGGGAAATATTTGTTCACGAGCACATTTCAGGGACTTCCAAATTCATCCTTATCGTAGCGGAATTTTTGTGCCTTGTCAATACGTTTCACGCACTTTTTTTCGGCGAAACTATCCAATACCTTTGTATTGATGTACCTTTCTTTAATATTTATATTTAGCGGACTCCTGGGACACACCGGATGGTGAATTTCCGTGTGAACGAATCTGTGGGTGCCTTGACAGGGGCGGGCGCGCCGGGTAAGATAGGGACAAGCGATACCAACCGTGGCTGAAGGAGGCGAGCGTTCATCTCCACCATGAAGGAAATCGCGCGCATCTGCGGCGTCAGCCGGGGCACCGTGGACCGCGTGGTCAACAACCGGGGCAAGGTCAAGCCCGAAACGGAAAAACGAATCCTGGAAACCATCTGCCAGCTGGGCTACACCAAGAGCATCCTGGGTCGCGCCCTGAGCGTCAAGCGCTGCGCACCGGTAATCGGCATCATCATGTGCAGCGAAGGCAACCCCTTTTTTGACGACGTGCTCGCCGGCTTCGACCACGCCGAGGCCGAGCTGCGCCAGTACGACGCGACCGTCATGCGCCGCACCATGCTGGGTCATGACGTGAGCCGTCAGCTGGCCCTGATTGACGAGCTGGCCCCACAGATCAGCGCGCTGGTCATCCAGCCCATCAACGACCCACAGGTGGAGGGTCGTATCTCCGCCCTGCGCGACCGCGGCGTGCCCACCGTCACCGTCAATACCGACCTGGCCCACAGCACCCGCTGCTGCTATGTGGGCAGCGACTATGAAAGCGGAGGCGCCACGGCCGCCGCACTGCTGGAGCTGCTCACCCAGGGGCACGGATGCGTGGGGGTCATCGGCGGCGTACCCACGCTCATGGGCCACGTGGCCCGGCTGGAGGGCTTCTGCAAACGGCTCGCCCAGTGCGAGGGGCTGCACATCGTCGCTGTGGCCAACAGTATGGACGATCCCCTGCGCGCCTACGGCGAAACCCGCGCCATGCTCGCCCTGCATCCTGAAATTGACGCCATGTTCGTTGTAGCAGCCGGCTGCAACGAGGTGTGCCGCGCCATCATCGACGCGGGGCGTGAGCATACCGTGCGGGTGGTCGCTTACGACGATGTGCCCACCACCCGTGAGATGATGCGTCGGGGGATCATCAAGGCGGTGGTGTGCCAGCAACCCTTTGAACAGGGTTACCGTGCCCTGCGCGCAGCCTTCAACATGATCCTCTCCGGCGAAATGGTCAGCGACGAACGCATTATCATGGAAAATCAGATCAAGATTCGCGAAAATATCCTCTGATCCCCCTTCCTGCCGATATCGTGTCATACCCACTTTTGATGATTGACAAGAGTGGAAAAATCAGGTATGCTGAATGCAGATGAAAAAATGTGCCCGTGCACATATGAAAGAAGCGCCCCTTTGCGGGCGTCCCGAAAGGAATGAGGGAAGTTGACCTATCTGCTTGGCGTGGATTTGGGAACCTCAGGCACCAAGACGGTGCTCTTTGACGCGGAGGGCCGCGAAGTGGCCAGCCGGAGCGTGGAGTATCCGCTCTACCAGCCGCAAAACGGCTGGGCCGAGCAGGACCCGCAGGACTGGTGGCACGCCGCGGCGGCTACCATCCGCGGCGTGCTGGAAACAAGCGGCGTCGCCCCCGGCGAGGTCAGGGGCCTGGGCATCAGCGGACAGATGCACGGGCTGGTTTTGCTGGACGAAAGGGGCGAGCCTTTGGGCCGGTCCCTCCTGTGGTGCGACGGCCGCACCCAGCGGGAATGCGACGAGATCACGCAGGCCGTGGGGGCGAAGCGCCTCATCGAGATCGCGGCCAACCCGGCGCTGACGGGCTTTACCGCGGGCAAGATTCTCTGGGTCAGGCGGCATCAGCCGGAGCTGTTCGCCCGCGCCAGGCACGCGCTGTTGCCCAAGGACTACGTGCGCTACCGCCTCACCGGCGTTCTGGCCCAGGAGATTAGCGACGCCAGCGGCACCAACCTGCTGGACGTGCCGGCACGGCGCTGGTCGGCTGAAATCATGGACAAACTGGGGCTTGACATGGACCTTTTGCCCCCGCTGGTGGAAAGCTGCGAGGCGGCGGGCACGATCACCCCGGAAGCGGCGGCGCTGACGGGGCTTCGCGCGGGCACGGTCGTGGCCGGCGGCGCGGGCGACAACATGGCCGCCGCCATCGGAACCGGCGTTGCGCAAAGCGGGAAGGCGTTCACCACCATCGGCACCAGCGGCGTGGTGTTCGCCCACTCCGACGCCGTGAGCATCGACCCCGAGGGCCGGGTGCACACCTTCTGCGCCGCGGTGCCCGGCGCGTACACGAACATGAGCTGCACGCTGGCGGCGGGCCTGTCGCTGAAATGGTACCGCGACCAGTTCTGCCAGGCCGAGCGCGAGGCCGCGGCCCAGATGGGCGTCGATCCCTACGAGCTGATGAACCGCGAGGCCGCGCAAAGCCCCATCGGCGCGAACCGGCTGCTGTTTCTGCCCTACCTGATGGGCGAGCGCAGCCCGCTTTTGGACGCAAACGCGCGCGGCGCGTTCATCGGGCTGAGCGCCATCCACACCCGGCGCGACCTGCTGCGCGCGGTGATGGAGGGCGTGATCTACTCCCAGCGGCAGAACCTCGACATCCTGCGCGGCATGGGCGTCAGGCCCTCCAGCATGCTGGCCTGCGGCGGCGGCGCGCGCAGCCCCTTCTGGCGGCAGATGATGGCCGACGTGTTCGGCCTGCCGGTTCAGACCGTGCAGGTGCCCGAAAGCCCGGCGCTGGGCGCGGCGATTCTGGCGGGCGTGGCCGCGGGCGTGTACTCGGACGTGCCCTCGGCGTGCGCCGCGCTGGTCAGGCCCGGCGAGCCGCTCCTGCCCGACGCGGAGCGCTCCGCCGCCTACGAGCCCTTCTACCGGCTGTACGAAAGCCTCTACCCCGCATTGAAACCCGCCTGCGGGCGGCTGGCCGCCCTGTGAGCGGACGAAAGGAGAGCGATACCCCATGGAGATTCTTTCCGTGCTGGACCCTGCCTTCAGGCCCTACGGCCGCGTGGTGGAGGGCTATCCCGTGGGCGGGCTGATGGAGGCCCTGAAAACCACGCCCCTGCCTGACGCCGTGGTCTACACCCCCCGCGAGGACAAGCTGCACGCCGCCGAGGGCGCGGAGGCCATCGGCGAGGCGATCTTCGGCGGCATGCCGTTCCAGCTGGGCTGGTGCAACGGCCACAACACGCGCCTCAACTGCCTGGAATACCACCGCGACAGCGAGTTCAACCTGGGGACCGAGGACTTCATTTTGCTCCTGGCCAAACAGGACGAGATGGAGGGCGGCGTGCTGGACACCGCGAAGGTGCGCGCCTTCCGCG
Organism: uncultured Eubacteriales bacterium; assembly: GCA_944349545.1. Lineage (GTDB taxonomy): Bacteria > Bacillota > Clostridia > Christensenellales > Aristaeellaceae > Limiplasma. The sequence goes on along the minus strand of CALVNG010000069.1, from coordinate 3,322 downwards.
TGCCGGCGGGCGTGCTGGTGGAGGTCTACGCCACCACGCTGCACTACGCCCCCTGCCACGCCGACCCCGCGCAGGGCTTCCGCGTGATGGTGGCGCTGCCCGCGGGCACCAACACCGACTTCCGCCTCGCCGGCCTGCCGGACCCCCTGGACCGCCAGCTCTGGGCGCGCAACAAGTGGCTGATCGCGCATCCGGACAGCGACGAGGCCGCGCAGGGCGCGGTGATCGGCCTTTCGGGCGAAAACACCGACATCTCGGGCGACCTCTGATCGCCCTTCAAAACTGCAAAGGAGAGTGGACACCATGCTTCAAAACATCCCTGTGGTCAAGCCCGGCATCATCGCCGTCAGCCGGGACTGCTTCCCCATCGCGCTGAGCCAGGCGCGCCGCGCCGCCATCGTCAAGGCCTATGGCGAGGGCCTCTACGAGTGCCCCGTCACCGTGGAAAACGAAAAGGACGCCCTCAAGGCCGTCGAGGACGTGCGCGCCGCCGGCTGCAACGCCCTGGTGGTGTTTTTGGGCAATTTCGGCCCCGAAACCCCCGAAACCTTGATCGCCCAGCGCTTTGAGGGCCCGTGCATGTACGTGGCCGCCGCCGAGGGCGACGGCGACATGATCAACGGCCGCGGCGACGCCTACTGCGGCCTGCTCAACTGCTCCTACAACCTGGGCATGCGCCACCTCAGCGCCTACATCCCCGAAGCCCCCGTGGGCACGGCGGAGGAGATCGCCCAGCGCATCCGTGGCTTTTTGCCCGTCGCCCGCGCCATCATCGGCGTGAAGAACCTCAAGATCATCACCTTCGGCCCCCGGCCGCAGGACTTCTTCGCCTGCAACGCCCCCATCAGGGGCCTCTACGAGCTGGGCGTGGAAATCGAGGAGAACAGCGAGCTGGACCTGCTGGTCAGCTTCAAGGAGCACGAGGGCGACCCCCGCATCGACGAGGTGTGCCGCGACATGGCCGCGCAGATGGGCGAAGGCGCCTACTACGAGGACCTCAACCGCCGCATGGCGCAGTTCGAGCTGACGCTGCTGGACTGGGCCGAAAACCACAAGGGCGCGCGCCAGTACGTGGCCTTCGCCAACAAGTGCTGGCCCGCCTTCCCCAGCCAGTTCGGCTTTGAGCCCTGCTACGTCAACTCCCGCCTGGCCGGGCGCGGCATCCCCGTGGCCTGCGAGGTGGACATCTACGGCGCGCTGAGCGAGTACATCGGCCTGTGCGTGACGGGCGACGCCGTGACCTTGCTCGACATCAACAACACCGTGCCCGCCTACATCTACGACGAGGACATCAAGGGCAAGTACGACTACAGGCTCAGCGACACCTTCATGGGCTTCCACTGCGGCAACACCCCCGAATGCAAGCTCTGCCAGAGCCGCGCCGTCAAGTACCAGCTCATCCAGCACCGTCTGCTGGAGCCGGAGGGCAGCGAGCCGGACTTCACCCGCGGCACCCTGGAGGGCGACATCGCCGCCAGCGACATCACCTTCTACCGCCTCCAGTGCGACAGCGAGGGCGTGCTGCGCGCCTACGTGGCCCAGGGCGAGGTGCTCGACGTGGCCACCCGCAGCTTCGGCGGCATCGGCGTGTTCGCCATCCCCGAAATGGGCCGCTTCTACCGCCACGTGCTGGTGGGCAAGCGCTACCCGCACCACGGCGCGGTCGCCTTCCATCATGTGGGCGCGGCGCTGTTTGAGGTGTTCAAGTTCCTGGGCGTACAGGATATCGCCTACAACCGCCCCGCGTCGCTACCGTATCCGACGGAGAACCCGTTCGCGTAATCGGATATCGCGTGCCCTGCCGCCTGCCCCCTCCGGGGCGGGCGGTTTTTTTCATGCCCGCCCATCCATCCGCATATCCTTCCCCAAACCGTGTTTTGGAAAGGGGGCGGCGGCGTGCTGGAGAAGCTCAAACGCGCGGACATTCCGCAGGAGCTGGTGCTGGGCTGGCCGCGCTCGGTGCTGCTGGGCGACGAAAAGCTGATCGTCGAGCAGCATCAGGGCATCTTCGCCTGCACCGAAACCGAGGTCGCGCTCAGGACCCTGTGCGGCCTCCTGGTCATTAGCGGCGAAAGGCTGTCCCTCGCGCGCTACGACCGCGACGGGGTGATCGTGTTCGGCAAGATCGAAAAGCTCTGCTACCGCCCGAAAGGATGACCGCGCCGTGAACATGCCCCGATTGCCCTTTGTCACCTGCCGCTTTACGCTGACGGGGCTGAACCTGGAACGCTTCCTGAACACGCTGAAAAAGGAGGGCGTGCCGCTGCTTGGCGCCCGGCGCGCGGACCGGCGCACGCTGGAATGCGCCTGCTACCTGCGCGACCTGCCGCGCGTCAGGCGGCTGGCCGCGGAAAAGGGCTGGCGCGTCACGCGCGAGCGCCCCGCGCAGCTGGCGGCGGTTCTCGGCGCGCTGCGGCGGCGGCCCGGCGCGCTGGTCGGGGCCGCGCTGGCGCTGGCGGCGGCGCTCGTGCTATCGCAGTTCGTGTGGCGGGTGGAGATCAACGGCGCGGGGCCGTACCGCGCGGACATCGCCGCCTACCTCACGGAGGCGGGCTATGTGCCCGGCGCGCGGCGCGACGCGCTGGACGCCACGGCGCTGGAGCGCAGCCTCACGCTGCGCTACCCGGAGGTGGCGTGGTTCCACGCCTACGTGAGCAACGTGACCCTCGTGGTGGACGTGACGCGCGGCGTGCCCATGCCGGACCTGCCCTCCGCCCGGCCCGGCGACGTGGTCGCCCTGCGCGACGGCATCGTCGATTCGGTGCGGGTGTACGCGGGCACGGCGGCGGTGGAGGCGGGCGACGCGGTGCGCGCGGGGCAGGTGCTCATCCGCGGGGAGGAGCGCGGCGCGGACGGGGCCGTGGTGCCCGTGGCCGCGCGGGGCGCGGTGATCGCCCGCTGCTGGCTTGCGCACACGGTCGAGATGTCCATGCTGGAGATCCACAGCGAGGAAACCGGCCGCGAGGCGGCGGTGCAATCAATCGAAACGCCGTGGTTTTCCTTCCCCGCCTCGCCCGACACGCCCGATTTTCTCGCCAGCAACGCCTACATCACGCAGACGCCGGTGGGGGGCTGCTTCTTCCCCGTGTGGCGCAAAACCACGGTGCTGCGCGAGGTGAGCCTCGAATACGCCCGCCGCCCGGAGGCCGAGGTGCGCGCCGAGGCGGGCGACGCCGCGCTGGGGCGCCTCAAAACCCTGCTCTATGGCTATGAGATCATTGACAAATGGGTAGATTATTGTATGATAGAAGATGATACATTGGCCGCAACCGCCACCGCGGAATGGCTGATGGACATTGCCGGCCCCGCGCCGGCGTGAACG
>CALVNG010000068.1 GCA_944349545.1 uncultured Eubacteriales bacterium | reverse complement strand
GCGCCAACGAGCGCATGCGCGACCGCCTGAGCCAGATGATCCGCTCCTCGAGCTTTTCCAAGTACCTGCAGGACAGCATCATCACCATGCGGGGCGACCGCTACTGCATCCCCATAAAGGCCGAATGCCGCGCCAACGTGCCGGGGCTGGTGCACGACCAGAGCGCGACGGGGGCCACGCTGTTCATCGAGCCGATGTTCGTGGTGGAGCTGGGCAACGACTTAAAGCAGCTCCGCGCGCGGGAACAGCAGGAAATTGCCCGTATTTTGCAGGCGCTGTCCGACCAGATCGCGCCGCATGCGGAGGGCATCTTCGCCAACATCGAGCTGCTCACGCATCTGGATTTTGCTTTTGCCAAGGGGCTGCTGGCGCGGGAGATGCGCGCCAGCCTGCCGAAGATGAACACCCGCGGCTACCTCAAGATCGTGCGCGGGCGTCATCCCCTCATCGACCCGGACAAGGTCGTGCCCAGCGATCTGTGGCTGGGCGACCAGTTTACCACGCTCATCATCACCGGCCCCAACACCGGCGGCAAAACCGTGACGCTAAAGACCGTGGGCCTGTTCACCCTCATGGCGCAGAGCGGCCTGCACGTGCCCGCGGAGCTGGGCACGGAGCTAAGCGTCTTTGGCCGGGTATATGCCGACATCGGCGACGAGCAGAGCATCGAGCAGTCGTTGAGCACCTTCTCCTCGCACATGACCAACATCGTCGAGATCGTTTCCTGCGTTCAGGACAACGACCTGGTGCTCTTTGACGAGCTGGGCGCAGGCACCGATCCCACCGAGGGCGCGGCGCTTGCGCAGAGCATCCTCTCCAGCCTGCTGGAACGCAAGGTGCGCACCATGGCCACCACCCACTACAGCGAGCTCAAGGCCTTCGCCCTGAGTACCCCCGGAGTGGAGAACGCCAGCGTGGAGTTTGACGTCGAATCGCTCCGGCCCACCTACCGCCTGTCCATCGGCATTCCGGGCAAGAGCAACGCCTTTGACATCTCCCGAAAGCTCGGCCTGCCCGAACGGCTGATCGACGGGGCCAAGGCACTGCTTTCCAAGGAGGACATCCGCTTTGAGGACGTGATCGCCAACGCCGAGTATCACCGCCAGATCGCCGAGCGCGAGCGGGAAATCGCCGAGGAAACCCGGCGCGAGACGGTCAAGCTGCGCGACGAGGCCGAGCGGCTGCGCCGCGAAATCGAGCAGAGCCGCGATAAGAGCCTCAAGAAGGCCAAGGACGAGGCCCGCCGCGTGATGGAAAATGCCCGGCGCGAGGCCGACGGCATCATCCGAGAGCTCAAGGCCATGAAAAAGCAGGCCCAGACCCCGGAGCACGAGGTCCAGCGCCTCAAAAAGCGCATGGAGGACGGCATCGACGCCCTCAGCGAGGGACTGAGCGAAAAGAGCGCCGTCAACTTCACCCCGCCCAAGAGCGTGCGCCCCGGCGACAGCGTGGAGATCGTGCATCTGGGCACGAAGGGCACGGTCCTCTCCCCCGCCGACCGCAACGGCGAAGTGCAGATTCAGGCCGGCATCATCAAGATGAAGGCGCACATCAGCCAGCTGCGGCTGGTGGAGGCGGACAAGCCCAAGCAGAGCCGGGTGATGAACCGGGTATCCGCCGCCAAGCCCGCCGTGCCCATGGAGGTGGACGTGCGGGGCATGACCCTGGACGAGGCCATCGCCGCCGTGGACATCTACCTGGCGGACGCCACGCTGGCCGGGCTCAACGAGGTCAGCATCATCCATGGCAAGGGCACCGGCGTGCTGCGCGCGGGCATCCAGCGCCATCTGCGCACGCATATGAATGTGAAAAAATACCGCGACGGCATGTACGGCGAAGGCGAGCAGGGCGTGACCGTCGTAACCCTGAAATAACGCGAAAGGTGGGACAGAACCCATGTCTGAAAAGCAACGCATCCTGCTGGTGGACGACGACCCCAACATCAGCCACCTGGTCAGGCTCTATCTCGAAAAGGAAGGCTTTGACGTGACCGAAGCCGCGCGGGGAGACGAGGCTCTGGAGGCTTTCCGGCGCGAATCACCGGCGCTGGTGCTTCTGGACGTGATGCTGCCCGGCATGGACGGCCTGCAGGTGCTCAAGGAGATCCGCAAAACCAGCAAGGCGCCCGTCATCATGCTCACCGCGCGGGACGAAACCTTCGACAAGGTGCTGGGGCTGGAGCTGGGCGCGGACGATTATGTGACCAAGCCCTTTGAGACCAAGGAGCTTGTCGCGCGCGTCAAGGCCGTGCTGCGCCGCGCGCCTGCCGAAAGCCCCGCTGTTTCCGGGGACGCGGACGATACGCTTCGCTATCCGGGGTTGACGGTGAGCCTGGCGCGCTATGAGGTGACGTATGAAGGCCGCGAGCTGGAAATGCCGCCCAAGGAGCTGGAGGTGCTGTTCTACCTGGCCTCGCATCCCAACATGGTCTTTACCCGCGAACAGCTTCTGGAACGCGTGTGGGGCTTTGACTTTTTCGGCGACAGCCGCACCGTGGACGTGCACATCAAGCGCCTGCGCGAAAAGCTGCCGGAGTGCGAAAAATACGGCTGGGAAATCCATACCGTGTGGCGCGTGGGCTACAAATTTGAGTACAAGGCCAACTGACGGTTTCCCGGAGAGGATGACCCCATGTTTCAAACCATGTTTGACCGGCTGCTGGCGCTGTTCATGTGCGTCATTCTGCTGGTCGTACTCATCAGCGGCGCGTTTTCCCTGTTTTCCATCCGTTCGGCCATGATCGACAGCCGCATGGAAGGCCTTCTGTCGCAAGCGCGCGAGATCGCCTTTCTGGCCAGCCGGGTGGATGACAGCACCATCGCGGACTATCTCAACATCCAGTCCTCCACCATGGCCTACCTGCAATGGAAGGCGCGCACCGTCTACGAGGACTACGGCGCCTACATCCTCATCGTGGACCGCAACGGCCGCGTGATGGACAATATGCAGTCCGCCATCGAAGGCAGCGTGGACGCCTTGCAGACGCTGGATGCGGAGGACATGTCCGCCGCGCTCATCGAGGTGCTCAGCGGCCGCGAGGTCCAGACGCAGATCACCCACGATTCGCAGGGGCCCGTATTCACCGTGGCCGTTCCCTGGATTCAGGACGATACGGTGCTGGGCGCGGTGTTCATCCACACCAGCTCTCAAATCATCGAGGCGGAATACCACGGCCTCTTGCTCCAGATCGGCATAGGATTCGCCTTTGCGGCGCTGGCAGCCATCATCGGCACGGCGTTCTACACCCGCGGCATCGTAAAGCCCCTCACCGTCATCACCGGCGCCGCCGAGGAGATGAGCCGCGGCCGCCTCAACGCCCGCGCCCAGGTGACGGGCGTCAACGAGGTGCGCCAGCTGGCCGGGGCATTCAACGTCATGGCCGAGAAGCTCGAGCAGGTGGAGGAAAGCCGCCGCGAATTTGTCGCCAACGTCAGCCACGAGCTTCGCTCCCCTGTAACCAGCATTCACGGCTTTGTGGAAGGAATGCTGGACGGTACGATTCCGCAGGAGGAATACCCGCGCTATCTGCAGATCGTCTTTGACGAGACCAACCGCATGAAGCGCCTCATCGCCGACCTTCTGCAGCTGAGCCGGATGGACAAGGGCGTGGACAAGCTGGTCCTGACCGATTTTGATATCAACGAGCTCATCCGCCGCGTGCTCATCGGCCGGATGAACGACATCGAGGAGAAATCCCTCAACGTGCAGATTGACTTCTACACCGAGCCATGCCTGGTGCGCGCCGACAGCGACCGCATTTCCCAGGTTGTGCACAACATCGTGGACAATGCCCTCAAGTTCGTCTTTGAGAAAGGGAGCTTGACAATCCGCACGTCCTTGTTGCATGATAGTACGGTAGCCGTCGTGATCCTAAACGATGGGGCGCCCATCGCGCCGGAGGATCGAGAGCACCTGTTTGAGCGTTTCTATAAAGCGGACAAGGCCCACACCTCCGGCAAGGGGACGGGGCTGGGGCTGAGCATCTGCAAGCAGATCATGGATATGCACCGTCAGACCCTTGAGGTGCTTCCGCTGGAGAGCGGGGCGGGCTTCCGCTTCACGCTTCAGCTCTCCCACAGGCAGGAGCCGCAAAAGCTGGAATCGCGCTAAGCGCCGAAAGGCACAAAGGAGGACTGTGGATGGAACGTCACATCTTTTTGGTGGGTATGCCCGGCAGCGGAAAAAGTGCCCTGGGGCGCCGCGTGGCCCAAAAGCTGCAGCTTCCCTATCTGGATACGGACGTTTATCTCACCGAGGTTACGGGCATGAATACCGCGCAGCTCTACACCACCTTCGGCGAGCAGGCCTTTCGCGATGGCGAAACGCGCCTGTTGCAGCAGCTTGTCAGCGCTACGCCGGGCATCATCTCCACCGGCGGCGGCGTGTGCCTTCGCGATGAGAACCGACGGCTGATGCGCAACCACGGCCTGATTGTGCTCATTGACCGTCCCATCGACGACATCATGCTGGACATCCGCGCAGAAAAGCGCCCCTTTCTGGCCCAGAAGGGCCGTGAGGAGATCGAGCGCATCTACAGCGAGCGCATGCCGATCTACAAGAGTGCCGCTGATGTGGTGATGGACAACGGCAACGGCTTCCACAACGGCCTGGCCTCGCTGGAGGAGATCGTGCGGCGGTATGCCTGATGCGTAGCCATGAGCGACCCACCCGCCTCTGAGGGGCTTGGGGCGCTCCGACGCCGCCGCAAGCACCGCCGCCAGGATGAACATATGCAAACAACCGGCGAAGCCTCTGGGCCTCGCCGGTTGTTCGTCATTCAAAGTTTTCAAAGCGCCTGCACCAGACGTACTTGGAAATGGCGCTGTTTTGCGCACCTTTGACGTAGGTGCAGAGCAGGTCGCGGATATAGGGCGGCATCACGCGGTTGAATTTGACCTCCAGGATCATCTCGTCATGATCGAATGTGGGGACGGTGGGCACATAGGGGTTGAAGATGTCGATGGAACCAAGCCCTGTGTGGAGCTGCTTATCAAAGGTGATGCGCACTTCCTCGGCGGGATGCACATACGCCTCGCGCACATAGTCTACGATGACCACAGGATGCAGGCCGTTGATCGCCATTTCGCGGTACACGTCGCGCAGCAGGCCGCTTCGCGTGCGCTCCAGACCCGTAGGGTCGGCGGCGATGAGCTGCTCGGCCAGAAGCTTGGGAATGGCGATGGAACGCTTGGAGATCAGCTGGCCCACCTTGGTTTTGCACTCCATGCGGATGAGCTTGTCCGAGAAGTTATAGATGCGGATGCGGAACTTGTCGCGGTCCTTGACGCCGTTGATCTTGTCCAGCAGGGCGTCGTTGAAGCGCGTATCGAAGTAGAGCGAACGGATGTGGTATTCGTTGTTCTCATCGCCGTTCCGATCGCGCCAGAGCACCCGGTCCAGCGCCCGGCTGAGCACCTGGTATTCCAGCGGCGATATGAAGAACTTCAGCTCATGCCGCAGAGGTACGGAAATCGCCATGGCGTTTTCCTCCTTTACGCGCCGACCTCGCTCTGGCAGGCGACCAGCGTGGCGTCATGGACACCCTCGATATCCAGCATGCGGGTGACCACCTCGGTGCGCTCGCTGATGCGCACCTCATAGGTCATCTCCGCGCCCGCGCGAGTGAGGGTCTTGGAGCGCAGCTTGCTGCTGCGCACGCTGCGGTTGAGCTCGCTCTGGATGGCCGCCTCGCAGAACTCGTCATAGTGCACCACCAGCAGATAAGCGTTGGGCGTGGTGAGCTTGGCAAAGGAAATCACGAACATCAGGATGGCGATGCACAGCACCACGATCACCGCGATCAAATGCAGACCTGCGCCCAGCAGGATGCCCATCGTCAGCGCCCAGAACATATAGGCCGTGTCCAGCGGGTCCTTGACGGCGGTACGGAAACGCACGATGCTCAACGCACCCACCATGCCCATGGAAAGCGCGATATCGTTTTTGATGCACATGACCACAGGGGTGGTGATGAGGGTGAGCATGATCAGCGTCAGCGTAAACGACGGGCTGTAGAGCACGCCGCGATACGTTTTACGATAGACCACAGCGATGATGATACCGATCAGAAATCCCAGCCCCAGCGCGATAAACAGATCGCTGGGCACAATGGATTTGAACTGCGCGGCCAGGCCCGTGGCCTCAACGATGGAACTGGCGCTGGTGGCAAGGGACAGGGCGGTGGATGTCATGGGTAGGTAACCTCCTTCGTGGCTTGAACCAATAGAATACCTGACAGCAGGGGCTTTGTCAACCGGCGAGGATCAGCCCCACTTTACGCCCTCGGTCACGGTGGCGTCGGAGGGCAGCTCCGGCTTGGGACCAAAGTAGATCAGCATCTGATCATCGCTCAGTTCCCATTGTTCCTGCACCATTTCATAGAAATAGGTGGGGCGCTTCTTGAGGACGTTGCGCAGACGGTCCAGACGGGTGTTCCAGTACCGGAGCGCGCCTTCGGGAGTAGAGGGATTGTCGAAGGTGATGTTCTTGTCGGTCTCCTCAGCCCAGCGCGCAAAATGCAGCGGCATTTCCGGCCCGAGCATGTCCACCATGGTCTCCAGCTCAGCCGTCATGAATTCCGTGGTGAACACCTGATAGATCTCGCCCAGCCGGGTGAGGAACTTGTGGAGCATCTCCTCATTTTCCAGCAGCTTTCGAATGAGGGTGTTGTTGATTTTCTGGTCACCGGCGCCGGACTCCTTGAGATAGCTGGCGGGGCTGTTGAAGCCGCTGTTAAACAATCCGTAGTCGGCGTCGTAGAAAATCCACTTCCACTTCTGCCCTTCCCCGTCCAGCTTGTAGAAGCGGATATTGCCGGGGTCAGAGTTGCCAAAGAACATTTCAAAGGCCATATAGTCGAAGTAGTTGTCAACGTCGATGCTGTCAAGGATGTACTGGAGATCCTCTTCATTGGTTCCGGGTGAGGAGGCCTCCACCTTTTTAATCATCTCGCGGTATTCCTTGTTGCTGCCGTAGTTGACCGCGCCCTCGGACTCCAGAAGGTCCATATTGTCCGCTTCCTCCAGTGACAATCCCTCGTGCTGGGCCACGAAGAAGCGGTCCACGCGCTCGCGCATATTGTAGTGTCCCCAGTACACGCCGTTCAGGTAAACCACAACGGGATTCCACGCCTGATGCAGCACATCGGTGGGATTGTCGGTGACCTCGTTGAAGCGGTCAATCAGGCGGCTTTGCAATCCGTCAACCAGACGGGTCCAGGCGCCGTCGTTGCCGCCCATGCGCAGAACAAAGCTCTTGTACTGGGTAAAGGGCAGCTCATCAAAGAGAGCGGCATCAAAGTATTTAGCTCCATACTTGGCCTTGGCACGCACCTTGAAGGTCTTCTGCGGCAGATCAAGACTGTACTGGCCCTGCAGGCCGAACTCGCAGTCCTGGTCAAGGATGGTCTCACCATCCTTGCTGTAGTACTCCACATGGCCGGGGCGGGCATCCTTGCCTACGCGACGGTAGTTGGGGTATGTTCCATCAGGGAATTCATAAGGGATCGTGCTCTTGTCCAGCTCGCCGCTGGGGCTGGTGCCCACGGTGAGCATACCATCCTCCTCGTTCCACAGCTCGTCGGGTTCGGTGACCAGGCTGACGATGGGGAACGCGTGATAGAGGTTCAGCAGATAGGTGGCGGTTGCGGTTTCGCTGGGCTGCAGCATTCCGCTGGGATCGAAGGCGCGGGCGCGCAGCACGGTCACCTTGTTGAAGGTCAGGGTATCACCTTCGTAGCGGATGCCGTTTTCCTCCGTAGGAATGGAGGCGTCGGTGGTGTAATAGACCACGGTGCCCTCCGGCACATTGATGGTCACTTCGATTTCGCCTTTATATTCGCCGCCGGGCAGGGACAGGGAGGGATTTTCGGTATAGCCGTAGTATCCCGAGCCGTTTTCCGCGCCGGGCGTGGGAACGTCGTAGTAATAAAAGCCGCTCTGGCCAAGAGTGCGGCCGTAGCTGTGGTCTGTGGGGATGAGGCTCAAAGGGATGCGGTCCAAAACGCGGCCCGTCGGGTCGCAGAAGGAAATGGTTTCGCCGCCCGCACGGGCAATGGAAAAATTGGCATGCAAATCCGTAATGGTAGACAATTCCGCCTGTCCGTCGAGATAAATGATCTTGTATTCGCCCGGCGCAATGGCAGTTCCCTGGGGGAACTGCCACTTGCGCGGGCGACCGAGATCGTCGCTCAGGCCGTAGTTGCTGAGATCCACGGTCTGGTCGGACGTATTGTAAAGCTCCACATAATCGGTGGTAATCGCAGCGGGACCCAGCCCTATGGTGTCGTTGGAGGCCATGACCTCGCTGATGATGACGCCGGTGGGGTTATAGGCGCGGATCAGCTCGTCGCTGCGCGCCTGCCCCTGGGCATTGTTGGGCTGGCCGGGCGTGCTGAGCTCAAACAGCTTCCATTCGCCCGTGTCGCTGCGGCCGTAGGAATAGTCCTCCGGCACATTTTCGATGCTCACACGGTCCACCAGGCGGCCATAGCTGTCGCTGAGCACGATGCTTTCTCGCTCGGCGGAGATGGAGAAATTGGTATGAGGCACGCCATTTTCCTGCAGCTTGTCCTTGCCGGAGCAGTACACCAGATAGTAGCCGTTCGCCGGTATGGTCGCGCCGTCCGGGAAGCGCCACTTGGTTGGCTTATTCTCCTTGTCGCTCAGATAATAGCCGGTCAGGGAAATGGGGCTGTCGGTGTTGTTCTTCAGCTCCACCCAGTCCACAATCTCGCCGTCCTCGTCGGGGATGCCCACCTTGGGGTCGGGGCACACCTCGTTGATGACCAGCGCGCCGCTCTCCACCGAGTTGGCCGAGCGATATTCCACAAAGCCTTCTTCGGTGTTTTCATAGCCGGGGCTGTAGTAGGTGGTAGTCTCGTAGTGGCGCACGCCGTCCTCGTCGATGCCTGTGAGCGCATAGCTGGTATCCGCCGTCAGCGTGGGCGTGGCCAACTCGTCGATGAGGTACATATCGGGGTCATACAGGTAGAGGTGGTCGCCTGCCGAAGAAATCTTGAACTTGCCGTGGAAGGGCTTGGACGGGTCCAGCTGATAGCTGTCGCTGGCAAAGACGATCACACGCTCCCCCGCCTTGAGCGTATAGCTTGGGAAGGGGAAGGTGATGCGGTCCGTGCGGTTGGTGAGCATCACGCCTTCCATGTCCAGATCCGCGCCTGTGCCGTTGTACAATTCCAGCCAGTCGTTGAACTCGCCGTTTTCGTCCGGTACGGCGCTGTTGTTGGCAGCCATCACCTCGCTGATGACCAGGCCGTCAAACCGGCTCCCGCCGACCCGTCTGCCCGCCTCCTTGGGGCTGACAAGATAGATCGCGATCAGCAGCGCCGAAAACAATAGCAGCAGCGGCAGCACCTTCTGCGCCTGGCTCTTGCGCTTTTTGGGAGCGTAATCCTTGCGCGGCCGCGACGTGCTGGGCGTGGCGGCGTCGGTGCGCGTGGGACGGCGCTCCTGCTGCGGCGTGTTGTACTGCATGTGAGGGATCGGCCTCCTTTCCTGTGTAAAAGATGGCACGCGGCAGCCCGCCCGCTCCGAGGGGAAACGGGCAGGGGCTCTGGATAGTATACCATAAACGCGCGGGGTTGGAAACGCCCAATTTGTATCAGTTTTGCAGCGAATCGCCTTTTGCGCAGAAAAACCGGCGGCTGCATCCGTGCAGGCCGCCGGCAGAGGTCCGATTTGTTATCCTTTCACCGCGCCGCTGGTCAGGCCCGCGATGAAGTATCTCTGTAGGAAGATGAACACGATGGTGACGGGCACGGCGCTGACGACGCTGGCGGCCATCATGGCGCCCCAGTTGGTGCTGGCCTCGCCCAGGAAAGTCATCACCAGCCCCGAAGCCAGCGTGCGCTTGGCGGTATCGGTGACCAGCGTCATGGAATAGAGCAGGTCGTTCCAGCTCCATACGAAGCCGTAGATGGCGATGGACACCATGCCCGGCACCGCCATGGGGAAGATGATCTTCCACATGATGCGGAAATTGCCCGCGCCGTCGATCTTGGCGCTCTCAATGAGCGAATCGGGCAGCTGATCGAAGTACGTCTTGAGCGTCCAGGTGCCCACGGGAAGGGTAAAGACCACATAGCTGATCATCAGCGCATAGTAGCTTCCCAGCAGCCCCAGCTTTTGCATCAGCACGTAGATGGACAAAAGCAGAATGGCCTGCGGAAACGCCTGGCTCATCATAAACAGGCCCATGACGAATTTGCGGCCCCGGTAGCGGAACTTGGAGAAGCTGTAGCCCGCGAAGGCGCACACTGCCGTGGCCAGGAAGCTGGAGGAGAAGCTGACCACGAGGCTGTTGAGCAAATAGCGCATGATCTTGGGATCGGTTACGATGCCGCGCAGGTTGTCCAGCGTCATGGGTCCGGAGAAAAAAGCCAGGCTAAAGGTTTCGGCGGCGGGCTTCAGGGCCGTGTTGATCAGCCACAGGAGCGGAAGAAATACAAATCCGCCGATCAGAACCACAGACGCCCAGAAGAATACGCGGAAGCCTACGGTTTTTTGAAACATCCTTCCCGCCCCCTCAGTCGCTTTCGTTGACCTGACGCAGGTAGACGAAGCTGAAAATGGCCAGCAGCAGCGCCCAGATGGTGCCCACCGTGGCGGCCTTGCCCATGTTCCAGTTCTTGAAGGCCGTCTTGTAGACCTCAATGGACAGCGTCGTGGTGGCGCGGGCGGGGCCGCCCTGCACCATGGTCCAGGGCAGGTCGAAGTGCTGGAGGTTGCCGATGGCGCCCAGGATAAGCACCAGCGTCATGATGCCCCGCATGGCCGGTGCGACGATGTGGGCAAACACCTGCCAGTTGTTGGCCCCGTCGATGCGGGCGGCCTCGATCTGGTCCAAAGACACGCCCTGCAACCCGCCCAGAAGAAAGGCCATGTACCAGGGCAGCATCTGCCAGGTGCGGGCGATCACCACGCAGATCAGCGCCGTTTCCGTCTGCCCCAGCCATGTCTGCCCTTCGCCACCGCAGGCTTCAATGAGGGCGTTGAGAATGCCGTACTGGCCGTTGAAGATCCAGGTCCACAGAAAGCCGATGGCCGTGCCGGGAATGATCCAGTTGACCAGCGTTACGCCGCGCAGAAACTCGCTCCCGCGGAAGCCCTGGTTCAGCACAATTGCCCAGATCAGCCCCAGGAGAAACGGCAGGGCCGTGGAGAGCAGCACGAACGCCGCGGTGGTCAGCACCGTCTGCCCGAAGTAGGGGTCGGAGAGCACCTTGGCATAGTTGGCGAAGCCCACGACATCATAGGTGGGGCGCATGAGCGAGCGGTCCGTAAAGGACATGTAGATGGCGCTGATAAACGGATAGAGAATGATGGCCAGAAACATCGCAAGTCCGGGGATGACCAGCAGCACGCCGGTGTGGCGGTCGCTCAGCCCCCGCAGGCGCGGGGCAGGATCGCGTTGTATCATTGCGGACCCTCCTCAGGCATGTGCGGGCGGAAGGGACGCTTCCCCCTTCCGCCCATGGAACCGGGTTTCCTTACAGGGAGTTCAGACGGCCTTCCATGTCGGCCGCGGCCTGCTCGGAGGTCTTCTGGCCCAGCAGGACCGCCTGTACCTCTTCGGTGATGATGGCCTTGATCTCGTTGGCATTCATCATGCTGGCGGTCTCCTCCAGGCGCGCGGTGGCGGTAGAGGTGAGGAAGCCGCTCAGGTAGGCGTCGTTCTTGACCACGTCGGTCGCGGCGGCGCTCTTGGTCACGGGCGGCATGCCGTTTTTCTCAAAGTACTCCAGCGCGATGGCGTCGCTGGTGAGAACCTTCGCCATCTCGGCCACGGCTTCCCTGTTCTCGCTGGCCTCGAAGGTTACCAGCAGATGGCCCCACATGGTGCTCTGAGGCTCGTCACCCTCGCTGAGCACAGGGCGGAGCATGGCGGAGCAGACGTTGACCACGTCCTCAGGCACCACGCCGTTGCTCACGGCCTGGCCCTTGGCCACAACCGCGTCGTCATAGAAGGCGATCTTGCCCTGCGCAAAGAGCTGACGGCTGTCGCCGCGGCCGGTATCCATGGCAATGTAGCCCTTGTCCAGCAGGCTCTTGTACCAGTTGAGGCAGTCGACGGTCGCCTGGCTGTTGATGGTCACGCTGCCGTCCTCCCCGAAAATGCTGCCGCCGAAGGCCCACAGCCAGGGCATGAAGTCGCCCGCGCAAGTGGCGTCCTTGGTGGACAGGCCGTAGGGAATCAGGCTTTCGTCCATGGCCTTGATGTCGGCCATGCAGGCCTCAAACTCCTCGATGGTGGCGGGAACGGCGTCCCACCCGGCAGCTGCGAGCAGTTCGGGGTTATAGACCATGCTGATGGACGCCATGGACCAGGGCAGGCCAAGCTGCTTGCCGTCGATGCGGCCGGAGGCCAGCGCGGCTTCCTCGAAGTTTTCCTTGAGGTAGTCCTCGCCCAGAATCTCGGTCCAGTCGGCGAGCACGCCCGCCTGGGCCACGGTGTTGAAGATGCTGATATCGGTCTGGGCGATGTCGAGCTGTTCCCCGCCCTGCACGCGGATGAGCAGCTGCTGGGCGGTGTCGGCCCAGGTCCAGCCCACCCAGGTGACGGTGTTGCCGGTTTCGGCCTCGTAGGTGTCCATCATCTTCTGGAAGATGTCCTTGGTGGCTTCCTCCTCGCCGGACCAACCGGCCCAGACGATGTTGGCGCCCTCCGCCACAGCCGCGGCCGAGGT
>CALVNG010000067.1 GCA_944349545.1 uncultured Eubacteriales bacterium | reverse complement strand
GCTTCTACTATAGCAACATCACCCCCGGCGCCAGCGGCGGACAGCCCATGCAGATCTATTACATGAACAAAAAGGGCGTGCCCATCGGCATTGGCACCTCCGGCATTTCCATGAAGTTCATCGCCAACCAGCTGATGACCGTGCTGATGGCCTCCGCCCTGTGGCTGTGGAATGCGTCCTTTGTGGACCGGCAGCTCGCCGGGGCGCGCTGGGTGGTGGTCATCGGCTGGCTGATCAACTTTGCCGCCGTGCCGCTGATTCTGCTGGTGGCCTTCCACCGCCCGCTGGTGCAGCGGATCGCCGCCTTCTTCATCCGGCTGGGACATCGCCTGCGCCTGGTCAAGGACCCGCAGGTCGCCTCGCTGCGCGTGAACACTATGCTGGACAGCTACCATGCCAGTGTGCTGCGCCTGAGCCGCCATCCCCGGCAGATTCTCATTCAGCTGGGCCTGTCCGCCTTGAGCGTGCTGGGGCTGATGTCGGTCGTGCTGTTTGTGTACCGCGCCTTCGGCGAGTCGGGCACGCCCTGGCATCATCTGCTGACCATCTCGTTTCTGCTGTTCCTCAGCGCCAGCTACACGCCCCTGCCCGGCGCCAGCGGCGCGCAGGAGGGCGGCTTTCTGCTCTATTACCGGGGGCTGTTCACCCAGGGCACGGCGGGCCTGGCGCTGCTGGTGTGGCGGTTTATGACTTATTATTTGTTCCTGATCATCGGCGCGGCGGTCACGATTGTCACCCAGCTGCGCGGAGGCGCAAAGGCCCGCGCCGCCGCGCGCAGCCAGTCCGAATAGCCCGGCGCGCGGCGTGGCAAGAGGGCGGACAAGCGATGCTGCTTGTCCGCCCCCTTTTCTTATGTCCGTCCGGAAATCAGCCGTTGGGATATTGCGCCCGGCTGCCGCCGATGTAGGGCAGGCGCGAATACGCCATCGTGACATGCGCCTGGCCCACCTCGCTTCCCTCCATGCGCACGGGCACCGCCACGGGGCGCACATGCATGCCCACCAGCGTGTCGCCCACGTCGATGGCCGCGTCCGCCTGGATGAACTGCGCCACGGCGGGATGCTCAAAGCGCCGGTAGGCCGCCGCGCCCGTGCTGCCGCCCGCCTTGGGCACCGGCATCACGTTGACCTGCGTCAGGCGCAGGCGGTCCAGCAGGGCCTGCTCCATCACCAGCGCGCGGTTTAAGTGCTCGCAGCACTGAAACACGGGGCACAGCCCCAGTTCGCCGCATACGGCGATCATCGTCTCGGCGAGGGCGTCGCCCAGCTCCGGCACGCTGTTTTTGCCGATATGGCCGCCGGCCACCTCGCTGGTGGAGCAGCCCAGCACCACAGCTGCGCCGGGTTTCAGCCCCGCCGCCTCCGCCAGATAGCGGATGGCCCTCTCCAGCTGGGCCGCCGCTTCCCTGTACGCCTCGTTCATCGGATCAGCTCCTTTCATCAGTCGTGATTCAGGCCCACGCCGGGCCGGGTAAAGGCATATGCGCCGATGGCGACCGCCACCGACAGGTTGAGCGAATCAATGCGGTCGCTGTGCGGGATGCGCACCGCCTGGCCCATGCCGGCAAATTCCGGCGGCAGGCCGCTGCCCTCGTTGCCAAAGACCAGCGCGCAGGGCGTCTGAATGTCGCGGCACACATCGTCCAGCAGCCGCGAACCGTCCAGCATGAACGGATACAGCGCATGCGCGGGATGCTCGGCGCGATAGGCCTCAAAGCTGTCATACTGCTTGACCCGCAGGGAAAAGACCGCGCCCATGGTGGCCCTGACCACATGGGGATCGAACGGGTCCGCCGCCGGGCGAATCACCGCCACATCCAGAATGCCCAGCCCCAGCAGCGTGCGCTGGATGGTGCCCAGGTTGCCCTCGTCCATGGGATGGTGCAGCACCACATGCGGCGCCTGCGGGTCCAGGTCGCTCTGCCACTTGTCAAAGACCACGGCGGCGAAGCAGTTCTGCTTGCCGCTGATGCGCGAAAGCGCCCTGTCGGCGATCTCCTCGCGCACGCCATGCTCCCGGCACAGGCGGCGCAGCTTTTCGACGCCCTCGCCCTGGGCGCGCTCGCTGAGCAGCAGGCGGCGGGCGCGCTCAGGCGCGCTCTTCATCAGCTCCAGCGCGGGGAACACGCCCGGCGCATAGCTGTAGGGCAAATCGGAATCGTAGGGTTTCAGCGGAGGCATGGGAGCGTCTCCCTTCTTCATTTGGGCGCGGGCCGGTATTCCTCCCGCAGCAGGCTGTAACGGATCTCGTCGGCATACCCGCCGCCGGATAGCGTGCGCGCACAGCGCATCGTGCCTTCGCAGGTAAAGCCCAGCTTTTTGAACACACGGCGGCTGCGCTGGTTGGTCAGCTCGTGCCCCGCGCCCACCACCGGGCTGTCCAGCTCGTCAAAGGCATAGGCCAGCACGGCTCCGCATGCCTCCACGGCGTAGCCCTGGTCGCGGTACTGCTCGCCCAGCGTGTAGCCCAGCTCCAGCGCGCCTTCCACCGCGCGCCCGGAATCGGGCCCCAGCGCCACCGCGCCGATCACATGTCCGCTGCGCTTTTCCACCACAGCCCATGTGCTGCCGCCGCGGATGAATCCCTCCACCGTGCGCCGGCTTTCCTCGTGCGACTGGCAAGGCGGCGCCGAAGCCATCGCGCCCGCCGCCTCGCCCTGTGCCCGGGCGAGCACATCCACCGCGTCGCTGGGGTCAAAGCCGCGCAGCACCAGCCGGAGCGTCTGAAGCAGCGGCGGCGCGGCGTTCAGGCTGATTTTCCGCTTTCCGAACAGCCTCATGGCCCGTCTCCCTCCCCGCCGCCGGAGCTTTCCTCCCCGTCCGCCGGCCTTTCGCCAAAGCCCGCGCGGTCGATGGCGCTGTCATCCATGCCCATCTGCCTGAGCCGGTCCCGCATCTGCCGCCGGGCGCTGTTCATGCCGTCCTCGCTGGAAACGGTCAGGAAAAAGGAGGCGCACGCGGCGTTCATATAGGCGGAGATGGCCACCTGCATGAACTGCGCGGCCACCAGCGCGATCACCACGCCGAAGCTCATTAGCAGCATCTGCGCCACGTTGGCCAGCAGCGACCAGCCGATGAAGCTGATGATGAGCGAAAAGTACGCCAGCTTCATCTCCTTCATCGCGAGCTTGCTCTTTTCAATGGCCTCGGACGCGCTGATGGAGGGGTCCTGCGCCATAAAATAGGGCGCCATGCTGTAGCGGATCGCCGCCAGCACGCCCGGCACCACCAGCAGAAGCGACCACAGGAAGATGCGCACGCCCATCTGCACGTACAGCCACAGGGCCTTGGGCCATATGCGCATGCGGCCCAAAAGGCCCTCGCGCACGCCGCTGTCGCTGCCGGCGAGGAGGTTGAGGAAATAGCGGTCGCACCCCAGCATCAGCGCGGGGGAGAGAAGCAGCGCCAGGAGATTGACCACGATCAGCCCTGCCCATTCCGCCCGGGTCACGGCAGTCAGCTCCTGCCAGAAGCGCTCGAGCAGGCCGTAGCTGGCGTAGACCAGGGGGTCCGGCACCCACAGGGCCTGCAGAACGCTGGAGAGCGTCAGGAACACGCCGGAGAAAAAGGTGACCACCAGCGCGGGCTGCCAGTTGCCGCGCAGCGCCCGTCGCGCCTCCTGCTTAAAGAAGAACGAACCCAGAACCATGCGCCGACCCTCCCTTGGTCATTCGAACAGGGCGTCCACAAATTCCCTGGCGTTGAAGGACTGCAGATCCTCGATGCCCTCGCCCACGCCCACGTACATCACCGGAACGCCCAGCTCCCGCACGATGGAGAAGGCGATGCCACCCTTGGCCGTGCCGTCCAGCTTGGTCAGCACGATGCCGTTGATGCCCGCGGCCTCGCGGAAGGCGCGCGCCTGCGCCAGGCCGTTCTGGCCGGTGGTGGCGTCCACCACCAGCAGGCAGCGCACCGTGGCCTCGGGGTATTCGCGGTCGATGACGCGGCGCATCTTTTCCATCTCGTCCATGAGGTTCTTTTTATTGTGCAGGCGGCCCGCGGTATCCACGATGAGCAGGTCGGCGCTTCGCGCCTTGGCGGCCTGAATGCCGTCAAACACCACGCCGGCGGGGTCCGCGCCCTCCTTGTGGCGCACGATGGGGCAGCGCGCGCGGTCGGCCCACACCTGCAGCTGCTCGGCGGCGGCGGCGCGGAAGGTATCGGCCGCACAGAGGATGATCGTACGGCCCAGCCCCTGGAAGCGCAGGGCCAGCTTTCCGATGGTGGTGGTTTTGCCCACGCCGTTGACGCCCACCATGAGCGTGACCATGGGCCAGTGCAGGGCGGGTTTTTCCACCTCCAGCATCTCCACCAGAATGCCCTTGAGCGCCTCCTTGGCCTGCGGCGCGTAGCGCAGGTGCTCCGCCCTGACGCGCTCGCGCAGGCGGTCGATGGCCTCGGTGGCGCAGGGCGCGCCCATGTCGCTGAGAATCAGCGCGTCCAGCAGATCGTCATAGAAATCCTCGTCGATGGGGCGGTCGTCCTGAACGGCAGCCTCCATCGCCACGGACATGTGCTCGCGGCTTTTGAACAGCCCTTCCCGCAGGCGGGAAAACAGGCCCTTTTTTTCGGTCATGGCAAAGTGCCTCCCTTGCTTATTCGTAATCGGTCAGGTTCACGCTGACCATGCTGCTCACGCCGCGTTCCTCCATGGCCACGCCGAAAAGCGTGTCGCAGCGCTCCATGGTGCCCTTGCGGTGGGTGACGACGATGAACTGCGTGTCCTGGCTGAATTCCTTGAGGTAGTCGGCAAAGTAGCCGATGTTGGCGTCGTCCAGCGCGGCCTCGATCTCGTCGAGGATGCAAAACGGCGTGGGCTTGAGCTTGAGCATGGCAAAGAGCAGGGCGATGGCCGTCAGCGCGCGCTCTCCGCCCGAAAACAGGCTGAGCAGCTGACGCTTCTTGCCCGGCGGCTGCACGATGATGTCGATGCCGCAGCCCAGCGGGTCGGAGGGGTCGCTCATGCAGATCTCGCCCCGGCCGCCGCCGAACAGGCGGGTAAAGGTTTCGGAAAAGTACGTTTGCAGCGTGGAAAACTGCCTGACGAACACCGTCTCCATCTGCTCCAGCAGCTGGGCGATCAGCGTGCCCAGATCCTTCCTGGCGCGCTCAAGGTCCGTGCGCTGAGCGCTGAGCTCGGTGAAGCGCTCGTACATCTGCGCGTATTCCTCGATGGCGCCCACGTTGACCGAGCCCATCTGGCGCACGCGGTCGCGGATGCGGCGCGCCTCCTCGTCGGCGGCGTTTTCATCAAAGGGCGCGGGTAAGGGTTCGCCGTCCGGGGCGCTTTCCCCTGCCTTGCGCGCGTCATAGTCCCTGAGCGCCTCCTCCGCCCCGGCGTAGCTGAGCTCGTAGGTGTTCCAAAGCCGGTCGCTGAGCTGGCTCAGGTCCGCGCGGATGCGGCTGAGCGCCAGCTCCTGACGGTGCATGCGCTCGGTCTCGTGCGCGGACAGCTGCTGCGCCGCGTCGATATCCCCCTGCAGCTCCCGCAGGTCGCGCTGCTGCGCGTCGCGGCGCTGCTCCATCTCGGCCACGTGCGCCCGCGCGGCTTCCACGTCCCGCTCGCAAGCGGCGATGGCGTCCTGCGCCGCCGTCTCGTCCCGCCGGGCAGCGTCCATCTCCTCTCTGGTGCGCTCGCGCCTGCGGGCGATCGCGTCCAGCTCTCCGCGGCAGCTTTCGCCGTCCCCGGCCAGGCGCTTCTGGTCGCGGCGGATGCGGTCCACGTCATGCTCGGCGTTCTGCAGGGTGAGCATGGCGTCGGTCAGGGCCTCCTGCGCGGCCTCGCGCTCGCGCCGGGCCTTGTCCAGCGCGGCGGAGAGCGTCTCGGTGCGGGCGTTCATCTCGTCGGTGTCGCCCTCCTCCTGCGCGCCCTGCTCCTCGATGCGCTCAAGCTCCCGCGCAATCTGCCTAAGGCTCTCGTCCAGCTGATCAATGGCCGCGCGCATGGTGTCCAGGCGCATGGCGTGCGCATCATAATCCGCCTGGGCCGCCTTGAGGCGCTCGGTGTCGCGCGCCACGGCGATCTCCTGCTGGTGCAGCTCGTACTGGGCGCGCTCGCGGCGCTCCTTCTCGCCCGCGCGGCGGCTTTCCATCTGCGCCACCTGCTCCTGGGCGGCCTGCGCCCGCGCGCTCACTTCCTCCAGCCGCGCGGCCAGCTCCTTCATCTCGCGCTCGCGGCCCAGCAGATTCTGCGCCTTCTGCTGAATGCTGCCGCCGGTCATGCTGCCGCCGGAGTGCATCACGTCGCCCTCCAGCGTCACCAGCCGGAACGCGTGCCCGCCCGCCCGCATGATGGCGATGCCGCTGTCCAGGTCTTTGGCCACCACGGTGCGGCCCAGCAGGCTTTCGACTACGCCGCGGTAGATGGGGTCATAGCCGCACAGCTCGCTGGCCACGCCGATGCAGCCGGGCATGGAGAGCACCTCGCGCTCACGCGCGCTGAGGGTGCGCCCCCGCACGGTGCTCAGCGGCAAAAACGTGGCGCGGCCCAACCGGTTTTTGCGCAGGTAGTCGATAAGAACCTTGGCGTCCTCCTCGGTTTCGGTCACGATGTTCTGCATCGCGCCGCCCAGGGCCATGTCCATGGCGGTTTCGTATTCGCGCGGCACCTGTAACAGCATGGCCACCACGTCATGCACGCCTCTCAGCCCGCTGCGGCGGGCATAGGTCAGGGCGTTTCGCACGGCGTACTGATAGCCCTCATAGCCGTCCTGCAGCTCCCTGAGGGTCTTGAGGCGCGTATCCATGGCGCGCACGCTCTGCAAGTCCTCCTGCGCCTGCTTCTGCTTTGCCAGGATATCGGCCAGCAGCTGCCTGGTGCTCTGCTCGAAGGTCTCCAGCCCTTCCCTCAGGCCCGTGAGGCGGTCCTGCTCTCCCTTGAGGTTCGCTCCCGCCTCCGCAAGCGCGGCGGAAAGCGCCTGCTCCTTTTGCTCCTCCTCGGCCAGCTGGGCGGTGATCTCGGCGCGGCGGGTGCTCATCTGCTGCTGCATGGCGCTCTGGCGCGCCTGGGAGGTGCGCACGTTCTGCATGCGGCTGAGGCGCTCCATGATCTGCGCCTTGTGCGCGCTGAGCTCGTCCTCCAGCTTCCGGGCGCTTTCGGTCGCGGCGGCATGGGCCGCCTTGCGCGCGTCCAGCGCCTCGCGCGCCTGCGAAAGCAGCTTCTCGGCCTCGCTCAGCCCCCCGTCGCTCTGGGTCATGGTGGCCTCGATGAGCCGAAGGCGCGCGCGCAGGCTCTCCTCCTCGCCGGAAAGGCGCTCCAGCGCCTCTTCCCCGCTTCTGAGGCGGTTTAGCACGGCGGTCAGCGCTTCCCTCGCCTGGTGCAGCGCTTCGTTCTGCCCCAACAGCGCTTCGTGCGCCCGGCTCAGGCCGCGCTGCAATTCCTCCTGCCGCCGCTCGCCCGCCTCGCGCTTTTCCGTCAGCTCCGCAAGCGCCCGCTCAGCCTCCTTCACCGAGTCGCTCACCTGCAAAAGCGCCTGCTCCGCCGCGCTTTCCTTCCCGGTCAGCCGCCCGTGGCGCAGCAAAAACAGGCGCACGTCCAGCTCCTTGAGCGCGTCGGTCAGGGCCAGGTATTCGCGGGCCGTATCGGCCTGCTTTTTGAGCGGGATGAGGTGGCTCTCCAGCTCCTCCAGCACGTCCACCACGCGGACCAGGTTCTCCTCCGCGCGCTTGAGGCGGCCCTCGGCCTCCTCCTTGCGCGAGCGGAAGCGGCTGATGCCTGCCGCCTCCTCGAAGATGGCGCGGCGGTCCTCGCTGCGCTGGCTCAGGATATCGTCGATGCGGCCCTGGCCGATGATGGAATAGCCCTCCTTGCCCACGCCGGTATCGCGGAACAGGTCCACAATGTCCTTCAGGCGGCAGTTGGAGCCGTTCATGAGGTATTCGCTGTCGCCGCTGCGGTAGACGCGGCGGGTGATGCTCACCTCGTCGAAGGGGGCCTTGAGCTGATGGTCGGCGTTGTCAAAGACGAGGGTCACTTCGCAGTAGTTGAGGGGCTTGCGCTTTTCGGTGCCGTTGAAGATGACGTCGGCCATGCTGTTGCCGCGCAGCATCCTGGCGCTCTGCTCGCCCAGGACCCAGCGCACCGCGTCGCCGATGTTGCTCTTGCCGCTGCCGTTGGGGCCCACGATGCCCGTCACGTTCTGCGGAAAGACGATCTCCGTGCGCTTGGCGAAGGATTTGAATCCGTAGATCTCCAGTCTGGTAAGGCGCATCACGCATCTCCCCGGTAGGCTTTGAGCGCCGCCTTGGCGGCGGCCTGCTCGGCGGCCTTCTTGCTGTTGCCCTCGCCCGTGGCCACGGGCCGTCCCTGCACGCTGACCCGCGCGGTGAAGCGCCGGTCATGGTCCGGGCCGCTCTGCGCCACGATTTCATAGGCGGGCAGGTCCAGGCCATGGGCCTGGGTGTATTCCTGCAGGGCGCTTTTGTCGTCCTGGCCGCGCCAGGCGGTCAGGCGCTCATCGTCCTGAAACAGCGCGCGGATGACCCCGCGGACCGCCTCGTAGCCCCCGTCCACATAGACGGCCGCCAGCACGGCCTCCATGGCGTCGGCCAGAATGCTGGGCTTTTCACGCCCGCCGGTCTGCTCCTCCCCGTGGCCCATGAGCAGGTAACGGCCCAGGTCCAGCGACCGGGCGATGGCGCTGAGCGTGCGCTCGCACACCAGCGCGGCGCGGCGGGCGGTCAGCTCGCCCTCATGCAGGCTGGGATATTTCTGATACAGCATGTCGCTGACGCAAAACTCCAGCACCGCGTCGCCCAGAAACTCCAGGCGCTGATTGTCCGGCAGCTTTGTGGAGGGATGCGTCAGCGCCAGGCGCAGGTGGGACGGGTCCCGGAAAGCGTAGCCCAGGGCTTGCTGCAAACGCTGCATACGACGATACTCCTTTTTTTCGGGATGGCTGCGCCCCCAACGGGTGTGCCGCTGGGGGCGCCTGAATGCGGGGGCGTTACTGGTGCTTTTCGATGTAATCCACCACGTCGCCGACGGTTTTGAGGGTGAGGATCACTTCGTCCTCCACCTCGATGCCGAATTCGCTTTCCAGTTCCAGAATCATCACCATCACGTTGGCGCTGTCGGCCTTGAGGTCCTCCACCAGACGGCTTTCGGGGGTGATGGTGGACGCGTCCACCTGCAGCTGGGAAGCGATCATGTCGCGCACCTTTTCAAAAACCATGGTTGTTTCCTCCTGTTCATCCAATCAAAATCATGGCGGGATACGCCTTATCTGGTTCGGGAGCGGCGCTCCCGCGCAGAACGTTATTCGGCGGGCTGCTGCTCTTCGCGGGGCAGAAGCGCCTCGATCTTTTCCACCACGCCGCCATGGATCATCTGCACGGCCTGGCCGATGGCGCAGGCCAGCGCGTGCCCGTTGGAGGAGCCGTGCGCCTTGACCACGTTGCCGCGCACGCCCAGAAGCGGCGCGCCCCCCACCTCGCTGTAATCCATGGTCTTTTTCACGCGGCCGAAGGCGGGCTTAGCCAGCAGCGCACCCAGCTTGCTGCGGGTGTCGCTGAGAAGCTCCTTTTTGATGATGCCCATCAAAGTTCCGGCCACGCCCTCCATGAACTTGAGAATCACGTTGCCCACAAAGCCGTCGCACACGATCACGTCGGCCTGGTCGTGGGTGATCTCGCGCGCCTCGACGTTGCCCACGAAGTTGAGGCGCTGATCGGCCTCCAGCAGCGCGTAGGCCTCCTTGGTCAGGGCGCAGCCCTTTTCGGCCTCCGCACCGTTGTTGACCAGGCCGATGCGCGGGCTCTTGAGGCCGCGCATGCCCTGCATGTAGGCGCTGCCCATCATGGCGAACTGGTGCAGGTATTCGGGACGGCAGTCCACGTTGGCGCCGCAGTCGATGAGCAGGAAGTAGCCCTTGCCGTTGGGCAGGAGCGGCGCGAGCGCCGGGCGGTCGATGCCGCGCAGGCGGCCCAGGCGGAACATGCCGCCGGAGAGGACCGCGCCCGTGGAACCCGCGGATACGAAGGCGTCCACCTGGCCGTCACGGAGCTTGAGCATGCCGTCCACGATGGCGCTCTGCTTTTTTTTGCGCACGGCCATGACCGGCGCTTCACAGTTGGTGATCACCTCGGGGCAGTCGGTCAGGACGAGGCGGGCGCGCAGCGCGGGGTCCGCGCCCTGGAAGGCGGCGTCCACCGCCGCCCGCACCTGATCAATGGGCCCGGCCAGCTCGATTTCCAGCCCTTCAAAGCGCTCCAGCGCCTCCCTGGCTCCCTCGGCGGGGGCCTTGGGCGCGTTGTCGCCGCCCATCGCGTCCAAATAAATCTTCATTGCGGATACGCTCCTCTTGCGTTACTCGATCTTGATGCAGTATACGCCGCCGGCGTCCTTGCCCGTGGTGCCGATGATCATCAGGTTGCCGTACACGGCGGGCGACCCCTCGATGGCCAGCGTGCTCTCCTCGCCCTCGCCGCCGGTGAGGGTCAGCGTGTCCAGGATGGAGCCGTCGGTGGCGTCCATGAGGTGGATCTTGCCGTTGCTCTCGGCCTGAATCAGCCAGGCGTCGCCATCCTCGTTGTAGATGGCCACAGGGCTGGAGAGGGTGGCGCTTTCCAGCGCGGTCTGCCAGGCCACCTTGCCGTCGGCCTTGTTCAGGGCGATCACCTTGGCGCCCGCCTCATCGTTGGTGGCGGTGAAGATGACCAGGTCGCGGATGGCCTCCTGGCCCACAACGGGGCTGGCGTATACGCCGATGTCGCGCTTGCTGGCATAGACCAGGTCGGGCACCTCGTAGGACCATTCCTCGGCGCCGGTGAGGGCGTTGAGGCGACGGATGGTGCACACGCCGTTCTTGCCGCCGTTGACGATGGCGTTGGCGGTATAGAGCGCCACCACCGAGCCGTCCTCCACGTCCAGCGCGGGCGTGGATTCGATGCTGTCGCCGGTATCCACGGCCCAGACGGGGGTGAGGGTGTTGAGGTCCACGCACTGCAGGATGCCGCCGATGTCGCCGTAGTAGACATAATTATTGTATACGGCCACGCTGGCATTGATGTTGGTATCGGTGCGGTCCTGGCCCTTGGCCTGGGTCTTGTAGCCCTGGATGGTCTCGGAGAGGGTGATCTCGTTGCTCTGGTAGTTGTAGGTATCCTTCACCGCGCCGAACTCGGCGGTGTAGAGCACGCCGTTCTGGCCGCCGACGATCATGGTGCCGGTGGCGCTGTCAAAGAGCGCCGAGCCCAGGAAGCCGGTGTAGTTGCTGCTCTTGTCCTTGCCGTCGCCGGCGATGAGGCGCGCCTTTTCGTTGGTGATGAGGTTGAGGATGTGGTAGCCGTTCTTGACCGTCTTGTTGGCCAGGCGGCTGTTGAACTGGCCCACGCCCAGGATGGGGGTGCCGTTGGTGGCCACGGACAGGCCGCCGCGGCTGGGCGCGCCCAGCTCGATGGGATCGCGGGTGGCCTCGCCGGTGAGCAGGTTGTAGAAGTAGACAAACCCGTCCTGCCCGGCCACGATGACCTCCTTGAGGGCGGTCACTTCCTTCATTTCATCCTTGATGCCCATGCGCTGGCGCAGCTCCGTGGGCCACTTGACGATCACGGGCTGGCCCGGAGCGGTCACGCCGTAGACGGTGCTCTCGTTGGTCTTCATGGAGCCGACGGGCTGGCTCCAGACCTCGCTGAGCTTGGCGGACTGCACGTCCACCGTGCCGTAGGACGCGTTCTGACGCAGCGGACCGCTGCGGAAGGTGAGCACGCCCGCCTGCCGCCAGCCCGCGTAATCGCTGCCGCCCACGGTGGTGGTAAAGGCGTTGAGCATGTTGATGGTCCGCTCGCGGGTGAAGGTGTCGATGGTCTTGGTGCCGCTGTACAGCGTGGTCTTGAGGGTCAGTTCCTCAGGCAAAGTCGCCGCAACCGCCTCTGCGCTCAGATCGGGCAGGGGCGAGGTGGTGGGCACCGGCGTGGGAGAGGGCGTCGGACTGGGCGTGGGGCTGGGGCTGGGCGTGGGAGAGGGGGTCGGACTGGGGGTTACTTCGTCCTGCGGCTCCTCTTCCTCCGTATCCCCAGTGGGCTCGCCGCCCAGCTGCACGTCCACGCTCATGCCGGAGGGCGTGAAGTTGAGCTCGCCGTCCAGCTGATACTGCGCGTCATACTCGCCGGAATAGGCGGCGGCGACTTCCGCGCTGAGCGTCCAGATGCGCTGGTCGCCGCTTTCGGTCACGCTGGCGGCCTCGCCCTGCGGGTCGGTCAGGTACATGCTGACGACGGGGGTGTTGTAACCGTCCACCACGCGCACGGCGGTCACGTCGGTGGAGGTGGTGAGCGTAAAGGTGACATGCGCAGGCACGCCGGAGATGGACGTGTCGCACGTGAAGCCCTGCATGGGCTCGGCCACCACGCGCGGCGCGGAGATGCTTACAGGCGCGGATACGGGGAAGCCCTCGCTCTCCACGCCGTCCTGCCTGCGGGCATAGACCATGAATCCGCCGCTGTACGCCTCCTCGACGGCGCAGGAGGGCTTCCACAGCAGCACGTTGCTGTTGGAGATCACCTCGCCGCTGGCTTCCTTGTCGGTGGAGTAATCGCCGTCGTAGACGGTGTTGCCCAGGTCATCCACGATGCGCAGGCCCGTAACGGATTTGGCGGTCTGCACGGCGAAGATCACCTGCGTGGGCGCGGCGCTGTCCGCCGCGGCGGCGCTGAAGCTCTTGATGGGGTCCTCTTCGGGGACGATCATGTTCTTGACGCTGGTGAAGGCGTCCACGAGCGTGGACTTGACCGGCGCGATCGCGCCGCCGATGCCGCCGCCCATGCCCTCCCAGTCGGGCAGGCAGATGCCGGCCAGCAGGGCGCCGACCACCAGCAAAGCGATCACGATGGGCAGGAGCACGCCGCCGCGGCGGCGCTGCGGCTCCTGCGCCGCGAAGTCCTCGTCCTCCTCGAATTCATAGCGGGGCCTGTCCACCGACGCGGTGGGACGGCGGAACGCCTCGTCCCCGGGGCGGGCGGGCTGCTGCCGCGG
>CALVNG010000066.1 GCA_944349545.1 uncultured Eubacteriales bacterium | reverse complement strand
GACAAAACCGCTCCGCACCCTGCCCGCAGGCCGCGCCGCACGCGGGGCAGAACCGGCTCCCCGCCGGCAGCGCCGCGCCGCACCCGGCGCACACGCCCGCAGCGCCAGCCACGCCGGCCGCACCAGCGCCAGCCGCACCAGCCCCAGCGCCAGCCGCGCCGCCCGCAGCGCCAGCCACGCCAGCGCCAGCCGCAACGCCCGCACCAGCGCCAGCGCCCGCGCCCGCGCCCGCCGCGCCGTTCAGCCCCTGCGCGAACATCTGCCCGATGGCCGCGCCCGCGCCCATGCCCACGCCCATGCCGGCCATGCCGCCGGGGTTGGACGCGGCCTCGCGCATGGCCTCGGCGGCCTGGAACTGCGCGTAGCGGTTCAGGTCGCCCGCCACGCCCATCGAGGTGCGGCGGTCGATGGCCTTTTCAACCTCTTCGGGGAGGCTGATGTTTTCGATCACGAACCCGCACAGCTCAAGGCCCAGGCCCTCCACGCGGGGGGCGAGGGTTTCCAGCGCGCGGGCGGAAAGCTCGTCGTACCTGCTCGCCAGGTCCAGCGCGGGGATGCCGCTCTCGGCGATGGCGTCGGTGAGCGCGCTCACGGCGAGGCTGCGGATCTGCCCCTCCACGCCCTCGGCGGTAAAGAGGGCGCTGGTGCCGAACACCTCGCGCATGAAAGCGGCGGGGTCCTTGACGCGGAAGGCGAAGGACCCGAACGCGCGCACGCGGATCATGCCGAATTCGCCGTCGCGCATCATGACCGGGTTGGCGGTGCCCCACTTGCGGTCCATGAAGCGGCGGGTGGAGACGAAATACACGTCGCTTTTGAAGGGCGAGTTGAAGCCGAACTTCCACGCGCGCAGGCTGGTCATCACCGGCAGGTTGCGGGTGGTCAGCTCGTAGCGGCCGGGGCCGAAGACGTCGGCCAGCCGGCCCTCGTCCACAAAGACGGCGGCCTGGCTCTCGCGCACGGTCAGCTGCGCGCCCATCATGATGTCCTTGCCGTTCATGTCATATTTGTGTACCAGCGTATCGCTCGAATCATCGGTCCATTCGATGACGTCGATCAGCTGGCCGCGTACCATGTCAAACAGTCCCATGGGCAAAATCCCTCCTTGGCGGATGCCGCCGGTCAAATGGCGTCGTTTTCGGCGGCGAAGTCGCACACCCCGGCGATGCGCCGCACCTCCAGCACCTTCAGCGCAAGGCCGAGGTAGCGGGCGATCTGCTCGATGGTCTCCTGCACGTACTCAAAGGCGGCGTTTTCGCTCAGGCCCTCGCCCTCGTCGCGGGGGTAGCACAAAACGCGCACCTCCTGCGGGGAGATCACCGCCACCCGCAGCAGCATATGCCCGTGCTCGCGGCCAAAGAAGTTGCGCAGGGCGGTTTCGAGGCGTTCGCCGCCGTAGTGCCAGCGCTCGGTCATGAAGCCGTCGTCCTCGGGCACGGCCAGGCGGGCGAGCACGCAGGGAACGCCCGGGCGCATGGCGCAGCGGTAGAGGCGCAGCCCGCGCTCGATGTCGGCGGCGGTGGGCTCCAGGCCGGAGATCACCTTGCGCAGCCAGCGGGAGCGCTGCTTTTCCATCATGTAGGCGGGGTCGTACTCGTCGTTGGAGTCGTCGGCGCGCAGGCGGGTGAGGAGATTGACGGTCTGGCGGACCGTTTCCAGCTGCTTTTGCGCGTCGTTTTCAATGGCGAACAGCGGCATGGCGGGCGCCTGCCGGTCCAGATAGGCCGAAAGCGGCGCGAAGGCGGGCGCGTCCTCGATGGCGATGGCGTCGATGGGGTGTTTTTTCATGCATTCCACCGCGTCCTCGACGGTTTCGCGCACGCGCGGAGGCTTGACGCCCAGCGCTTCCCACCCCTCCATGGAGGCCAGCATGTCCTTCGTAGCCTGATTCGTGGTGACGATCAACAGTCTGTACACTCGTTTCCCTCCATATGCCTGTCCGGATTCGACATTTATTATACAATGCCGCGCGGCAAATTTCAATGCCCGGCAAAATTTGCGCGCCCCGCCCGTGCCCCGCTCTGCGCATTGCTTTTCCGGCGCAACTGCGGTATACTGTGTAGACGAAACCGCGCTTTTTTTCCCGAAAGGAGGTGCCCCACCGGCATGCGCATCACCATGATCTGCATAGGCTCCACCGGCGACGTGCGCCCCTACCTGGTGTTGGGGCGCGAGCTCAGGCGCCGGGGGCATGAGGTGTCCATCTGCGCCTTTGCGAGCTTTGCATCCGCGGTGAAGGCCGAGGGCCTGGGCTTCAGGCCCGTGAGCGGCGATGTGAAAACCTTCATGGCCAACCTGATGAACGGGGCCAACGGCGTGGCGTTTCTCAGGCAGGTGCGCGACACCCTGCGCGAGTTCATCGAGCCGTTTCTCAGCGATCTGGAGGCCGCCACCGAGGGCGCGCAGGCCATCGTCGGCACGTATTTCGGGCAGGTGTTCCAGTCCCTGGCGGAGATGCGCCACGTGCCCTATGTGCAGACGCACTACTTCCCCATCGACCCCAACCCGCAGGCGCCCATCGCCTCCGCGCCGGGGCAGCGGGTGGGCAAGGCGTGGAACCTGGCGACCTACCAGCTGGGCCACCTGCTCATCAGCACGCTGGAGAAGTACTACCTCTCCGACTGGCGGCAGTCGCGGGGCATGAGCCCGCGCAGGCTGGAGGCGGCCCCCAGCTATGAGCTGTGCGGGCACCTGATCCCGGTGCTCTACGCCATCAGCCCGCTGATCATGCCGCGCCCGGCGCGCTGGGGGGAAAACATCCACATGACGGGCTTCTGGCTGGACCGGCGCGAGAGCGCCTATCAGCCCGACCCGGCGCTGGCGGCGTTCCTCGACGCGGGCGAAAAGCCGGTGTATATCGGCTTTGGCTCCATGAACGCGGGGGACATGGCCGAGACGCTGGACGTCGTGCGCGAGGCCGTGCGCGAAAGCGGCGTGCGCGCGGTTTTGTCCACCGGCTGGGGCGGCGTGGACATCCCCCCGGAGGAAAACCTGTACGTGGCGGGCTTCGTGCCGCACGACTGGCTGTTTGACCGGGTGAGCGCGGTGGTGCACCACGGCGGCGCGGGGACGACGGCGGCGGGCATCACGGCGGGGCGGCCCACGCTGGTGGTGCCCTTCGGGGGCGACCAGCCCTTCTGGGCCACGCGGGTGAAGGCGCTGGGCATCGGCCCCACCGCCATCCCGCGCGACCGGCTGACCGCGCCGCGCCTGGCGCGCGCCCTCACGGAGCTGACCGAAACGCCGAAGTACCGCGTGGCCGCGCGCGAGCTGGGCGAGCGCCTGCGCCTGGAGCGGGGCGAGGTGATCGCGGCCAACATCATCGAGCACGAGCTGCGCAAATGGCTGCGCGAGGAGGGCCTGCCGCCCGATCCCGCGCTGGAGCAAAGCCGCCCCGCGCCGCCCGACGCGTCGCCCTCCACCCCGGCGGGCTGAGGCAGCCCGCACCCATCCCATACCCGAAAGGGGACCTTTGCCATGGATACCCGTACTCTGGCCGATCTCAAGCCCGGCGAGAGCGGCGTGGTCGCCACCGTCGGCGGCGAGGACGCGCTGCACCGCCACCTGCTGGACATGGGCATCACGCCCGGCGTGACCGTGCTCCTGCAAAAAACCGCCCCCATGGGCGACCCGGTGGAGATCCACCTGCGCGGCTACGCCCTGACCCTGCGGCTGGACGACGCCAGAAAAATCACCCTCCGGTAAGCGGCGGCGCCCCGCCACGCGACAGCTTAACAGAAAAGAGCGACCCATCGTATGCATTACACCTTCGCCCTGGCCGGCAATCAGAACAGCGGCAAAACCACCCTCTTCAACCAGCTCACCGGCAGCAGCCAGCACGTGGGCAACTGGCCCGGCGTGACGGTCGAAAAAAAGACCGGCGCGATGCTGCACCACCACCACGGCCAGCAGACCCATCTGGGCCTGCCGCGGCGCTTCCGGCGCGCGCATGAGAGCGGGCAGGCGGTGCCGGACAAGTATTCGGACGTCACCATCGTGGATTTGCCCGGCATCTATTCCCTCAGCCCCTATTCGATGGAGGAAATCGTCAGCCGCAACTTCATCGTTCAGGAGAAGCCCGACGTGGTCATCAACATCGTTGACGCCACCAACCTCGAGCGAAACCTCTACCTCACCCTTCAGCTGCTGCAGCTGGGGCGGCCCGTGGTGGTGGCCCTCAACATGATGGACGAGGTCCGCAGCCATGGCGACGCCATCGACCTTGCGGCCATGGAAAAGGGGCTGGGCGTGCCGGTGGTGGCCATCGGCGCCCGCAGGGGCGAGGGCCTGGACGAGCTGGTGCGCCGGGCGATGGACGCGGCGGAGAACCGGCGCACCCCGCCGAAGCTGGACATCTGCGGCGGGGCGGCGCACAAGGCGCTGCACGCCATCCAGCATCTGGTGGAGCAGCCGGCGCAGGCGCACGGCATGACCTCGCGCTACGCGGCCACCAAGCTCTTCGAGGGCGACGCGCCCATGATGGAGGAACTGGACCTTTCCGAGGACACGCGCCACATCATCGAGGAGATTCTCTCCGCCATGGAGCGGGAGGTGGGCATGGAGCGCGCGGCGGTGATGGCCGACACGCGCTACCGCTTCATCGAAAAGCTGCTCTCCACCTGCTACACGCGCGCCCAGGAGGACGGCGACACGCTCACCGACCGGCTGGACCGGGTGCTGACGCATCCGGTGCTGGCGATTCCGGTGTTTTTGCTCATGATGCTGCTGGTGTTCTACATCACCTTCGGGCCGTTTGGCACGTGGCTGGCAGACGGCTTTGCCGCGCTGGTGCAGCGGGGCGTGGACGCGCTGGGCGCGGCGCTGGCGGGCTGGGGCGTGGCCGGCTGGGTGCGCAGCCTCCTGGTGGACGGCGCGCTCACGGGCGTTGGCAGCGTGCTTTCGTTCCTGCCCACGATTCTGCTTCTGTTCTTGCTCCTGTCCATTCTGGAGGACAGCGGCTATATGGCCCGCGCGGCGTTCCTCATGGATCAGCCGCTTCGCAGGCTCGGCCTCAATGGCCGGGCCTTCATCCCCATGATGATGGGCTTTGGCTGCACGGTGCCCGCCGTCATGAGCGCCCGCAGCATGAACAACCGGCGCGACCGGCGCTTCACCATCCTCCTGACCCCCTTCATGAGCTGCGGGGCCAAGGTGCCCATCTACGCGCTCTTCACCCGCGCGTTCTTCGACGGGCATCAGGTGCTGGTGATGAGCGCATTCTATCTCACGGGCGTTGCGGTTTCCGTCATCGTCGGGCTGATTCTCAAGCGCACCGCCTTCCATGGCGACGCCGCGCCCTTCATCATGGAACTGCCCGCCTACCGCCTGCCCGCCCCGCGCAACGTGGCCCGGCAGCTGTGGGACAAGGCCAGCGATTTCCTAAAGCGCGCCTTCACCGTCATCTTTCTGGCCACGCTGGTGGTGTGGTTCTTGCAGCACTTCACCTTCACCCTCGCCCCCGCGCCCGACATGGCGCACAGCATGCTGGGCGTGATCGCCGGGGCCATCGCGCCGGTGTTCGCCCCGGCGGGCTTTGGCACGGTGGAGGCGTCCACCGCCGTGCTCACCGGCGTCATGGCCAAGGAGAGCGTGGTCAGCACCCTGAGCGTGCTGGCCGGGGTGGACCCCGACAGCGCGCAGATGGTCGCCGCCCTGCGCGCGGTGTTCCCCACGGCGCTGCAGGCGGTTTCGTTCCTGACCTTCGTGCTGCTCTACATGCCCTGCGTGGCGGCCTATGCCGCCATGCGCCGCGAGATGGAGAGCGGCCGTCTGGCCACCCTCGCCGTGGCGGGGCAGACGCTGCTGGCCTGGTGCGCGGCCACGCTGGTGTTCCAGGTGGGGCGGCTTCTGGGCCTTGGCTGAGGAGGCGCGAACATGGGCCTTGTGCTGGATATCCTGATTCTCATCGCGCTGCTGGCGTGGGCCGCGTGGGCGCTTTTGCGCCTGCGGCGGCGGCGCGGGTGCGGCGGCGGCTGCGCCGGGTGCCCCTACGCGGGCGATTGCAAAACCCAACGGGGAGACGATTCGCATGACTGATACCATCCGCCTCTACGGCCTGGTGACCGATTCCATCGTGGACGGGCCGGGCTTTCGCACGTCGATTTTCACGCAGGGCTGCCCGCATCACTGCCCCGGCTGCCACAATCCCGGCAGCCACGACTTTGACGCGGGCACGGTCTATGCCCTCGACGACGTGGAAGCGAAGTTTTCCAAAAATCCCCTGCTCGACGGCGTCACCCTCACCGGGGGCGAGCCGTTCTGCCAGGCGGCGGCGTGCGCGGAGCTGGCGCGGCGCGCGCGCGCGCGGGGCCTGAACGTGTGGACCTACACCGGCTACACCTACGAAAAGCTGCTGGACATGGCCGCCTCGGACCCGGACGTATCCGCGCTGCTGGACGCCACCGACGTGCTGGTGGACGGTCCGTTCGTGCTAAGCGAGCGCTCGCTGGAGCTGGACTTTTGCGGCAGCCGCAACCAGCGCCTGATCGACCTTGCCAAAACCCGCGCCGCGGGCGAAATCGTGCGCTACACCCCGCCGGAGTGGTAGCAAAAAAGGCCCGCGCGGCATTCCGGCGGGCCTTTCGCCGTTCCGGCGGCGCGGGGCGCGCCCCGCGCGCCCCCCGCGCCCCGCGCGCACCCCGCGTACCCTGCGCCCCGCGTACCTTGCGCCCCGCGCGCCCCGCGTACCCTGCGCCCCGCGCCCCGCGCGCTCCGCATACCTTGCGTACCCCGCGCCCCGCGCGCACCCCGCGTACCCTGCGCCCCGCGCGCTCCGTGCGCCCCGCGCCCCGTGCGCACCCCGCGTACCCTGCGCCCCGCGCGCCGCGCGCCGCGCATACCCCGCGTACCCTGCGCTCCGTGCGCCCCGCGCCCCGCGCGCGTTCCGCGCATCCCGCGCATCCCGCGCACCCCGCGCATCCCCCATCATTCCGCGCCGCGCACCCCGCGGCGCCCCCGGAGGGACGTACCATGCTGACTTTGCTGGCCACGGGCGGCACCATCGCGTGCACGCCCGGCAAGAACGGGCTGGAGCCCACGCTGGGCGCGGCGGACCTGCTGCGCGCGCTCGGCCCCGCCGCGCCCGCGCCCGTGCGCGCGCGGGACGTGTTCACCCTCGATTCCAGCAACGTGCAGCCGGAGGAATGGCGCGCGCTGGCCCGCGCGGCGCACGAGGCGCTCAAGGCCAGCGACGGCGTGGTCATCACCCACGGCACCGACACCATGGCCTACACGGCGGCGGCGCTGTCGTTCATGCTGGCGGGCGAGCGAAAGCCCGTCATCCTCACCGGCTCGCAGCTGCCGCTGGACCATCCCCTGACCGACGCGCGGCTCAACCTCCTGCGCGCCTTCGCGGCGGCGCAGGCGGGCGTGGGCGGGGTGTACGTGTGCTTCGGCGACCGGCTGATCTCCGGCGTTCGCTGCGTCAAGACGCACACCACCTCCATGGACGCCTTCTCCAGCGTCAACGCGCCGCTTGCGGGCCATTTCGACGTGGAGGGCGTGCACTTCGACCATCCGCAGACCTATACCCCGCCGCCCGGCGCGGAGGACCTGCCCCTTCGCGACGGCATCGACCCGCGCGTGTTTCTGCTCAAGCTCGTCCCCGGCACCTCGCCGGACGTGCTGCGCTTCGTCCGGGAGGCGGGCTATCGCGGGCTGGTCATCGAGGCGTTCGGTCTGGGCGGCCTGCACTACATCCGCCGCAACCTCGTGCGCGCGCTGGAGACGCTGGCCGAAAGCGGCGTGCGCGTGCTGGTGGTGAGCCAGTGCCTCTACGAAAAGGCCGACCTGGGCCTCTACGAGGTGGCCAGCGGCCTGGGCGCCTCGCTTGTGCGGGGCGGCGCGGACATGACCACCGAGGCCGCCGTCTGCAAGCTGATGTGGGCGCTGGCCCAGGACGACCCGGACCTGTGGCTGAGCCGCCGCGTCATCGGGGAATACCGCTAGCGCGCGTCGAAAAAACCCGGCCGGATACAAAGCCGAGGCGCGGGAGCCATGCCGCTCCCGCGCCTCCTTTTATACCTCTTTTTCAAACAGCACCAGCGTCTCCGGGATCACGCCCTCATGCAGCACGTCGGCGCGCCCCGCGAGGCGGAATCCCAGCCCCGCGTACAGCGCCCGCGCCGGGGCGTTGCCCTCGAAGGTGTCCAGCCGCACGGCGCGCATGCCCGTCTCCCGCGCGCGGGAGAGCGCGAAGCGCACCATCTCCCGGCCGATGCCCCGCCCGGCGCAGGATGGGTCCACGCAAAGCGTGTGCAGCACCAGCACGTTTTCCGGCGCGGCGGGCACGCGCCAGTCCGCGCCGAGGTAGCAGGGCGGCTGCTCGTGGTTTAAGATCATGCTCGCGCAGATGCCGCCCGCGCCGTCCTCCCTGACGTACAGCCAGCCCGCCTCCATGGCGCGCCGCGCCGTCTCCCGCGTGGGATAGACGCCCCGCTTCCAGTTCGTCGCGCCCTGCCCGGCTTCCTCCCGGTCCAGCAGCGCCTCATAGATGCGCGCCGCCGCGTCCACGTCCTCCGCCCGCGCCCTGCGTATCATCGCATTCCGTCCTTTCTCCGGGCCGGGGGTCCGGCCAGCGCGCCGGCCTCACGCCTCACGCGCCTTCCTCCGCCCCGCTCTCCGCCGCGCCTTCGACCGCCGTCACCACGTCGTCCATCAGCGCCATCACCAGCGGCAGGCCCTTGTCCTGCTTGCCCTGAAGCGGCGCGTCCTGCGCCGCGAGCGCCGTCGGCGGGCTGATGCGCTGCTCCACGCGCACCTGCGCGCCCGCGCCGTCGCCCGCGATGAGCGCCGCGCCCGCCACGCATGTCCCGTTGGAGCCGCTCTTGTTAAAATAGAAGGCCTTCACGCCCTTACCGCCGCGCGCCTGCGGCTCAAAGTCCATGTACAGCACGCGCTTGGCAAATCCGCGTTCCGTCATCAAAAATACCTGATCCGCGGCCTGCGGCTGGCCGCACCAGAGCACCGCGTCGCCGGGTTCGAGGGTCATGCCCTTCACGCCGCCCGCCGTGCGGCCCTGTGTGGGCACGCCGTCGGCGTGGAAGCGCACGCTCATGCCGTTTCGGCTCACCAGCAGCACATCCGCCGCCGCGTCCAGCGGCACAACGCCCATCACCGCGTCGCCCTCGCGCAGCGTCAGCGCCGCGAACTTCGCGCGCCGCACGTCGTACTCCGCCGCCGCCGTGCGCTTGACCTGCCCCTTTCGCGTAACGAACAGCAGGTCCGGCGCGCCCGCCAGCTCCGAGGGCTTCATGCACAGGATGTTCACCGGGGTTTCGTTCTCCTCAAGGCCCGCCAGAACGCCGCTCAGCAGCGCGCCGCGGTCTTTGGGCTTCATCTCCGGCAGGGCCGCCACGCTCAGGGGGTAGCAGTTGCCCCGGTCGGTGAAGAAGTAGAGCGTGTGATCGGTCTGCGTGTCGAAGCGGTACAGCGGCGCATCCTCCGCGCCCTCCTCCGCCGCCTGCCGCCGCGCCCGCGGCGGATACACGCGCCGAAGCAGCCCCGCGCGCGAATACGTCACCAGCGCGTCCTCGGCGATGATCTCCTCCTTCGCGGCGGCCTCCACCACCTCGCCCGCGCGCACGATCTCGGTGCGGCGCGCGTCGCCGTAGCGCTCGGCCACGGCGCGCAGCTCCTTCTTGATCACGTTCATCAGCTTCTTTTCGCTGGCGAGGATGGCCTCAAGCTCCGCGATGCGCTTCTTGAGGTCCGCGTACTCCTTGCGCAGCGCCAGAATTTCGAGGTTCGTCAGCCGCTGGAGCCGCATGTCCAAAATGGCCTGCGCCTGCGCGTCCGAGAGATCGAAGCGCTCCATCAGCCCGGCCTTGGCGGCCTTGGGGTTCTCGCTCTTTCGGATGAGGGCGATCACCTCGTCCAGGTTGTCCACCGCGACCATCAGGCCCTCGAGGATGTGGGCGCGGGCGAGCGCGCGGTCCAGCTCGTAGCGGGTGCGGGCGGTCACGACGTTCTTGCGGTGGCGGATGTAGTAGCCAATGGCGCGCCGGAGCGAAAGCAGGCGCGGCTTTCCGTCGGCGATGGCCACCATGTTCACCCCGAAGGTGACCTGCAATTCGCTGTACTTGAGCAGGTAGGACAGCACCTTCTCCGCGTCGGCGTCCTTTCGCAGCTCGATCACGGCGCGCATGCCGGTGCGGTCGCTCTCGTCGCGGATGTCGTAGATGCAGCCCAGCGCGGCCTTTTTCTCCTCGCTGAGCTTGAGGATCTTCTCCAGCATCGCCGCCTTGTTCACCTGATAGGGGATCTCGGTGATGACGATCAGCTTTCGCCCGGCGGGCCCGTCCTCGATGTGCGTGCGGGCGCGCAGCGTGAGCTTGCCGCGGCCCGTCTCGTAGGCGGCGCGCAGCTCCGGCGTGTCGATGAGCACGCCCCCGGTGGGGAAGTCCGGCCCCGGTACATACTTCATCAACTCGTCCAGCGAAATGTCGGGGTTGTCGATCTGCGCCGCCGTGGCCTCGATGATCTCGCGCAGGTTGTGCGGCGGGATGTTGGTCGCAAGGCCCACGGCGATGCCGCTCGCCCCGTTGACCAAAAGATTCGGGAAGCTCGCGGGCAGCATGTCCGGCTCCTTGAGCGTGTCGTCGAAGTTGAGCCGGAAGGGCACGGTGTCCTTGTCGATGTCGCGCAGCATCTCCACCGCCAGCGGGGTCATGCGCGCCTCGGTGTAGCGCATGGCGGCCGCGCCGTCGCCGTCCACGCTGCCGAAGTTCCCGTGGCCGTCCACCAGCGGCCCGCGCATGCTGAAATCCTGCGCCATGCGCACCAGCGCCTCGTAGACCGAGCTGTCGCCGTGCGGGTGGTATTTGCCCAGGCAGTCGCCCACGATGCGCGCGCACTTGCGGTGCGGCGTATCGGGGCCGATGGCCAGCTCGTTCATGGTAAAGAGGATGCGCCGCTGCACGGGCTTGAGCCCGTCCTCCACGCGGGGGACGGCGCGCTCCATGATGACGTGCTCGGCGTAGGGGATCATGCTGTTGTGCATGACCTCCTCCATGGGCGAAACGATGATGTTGTGGTCCACCCCGATGGGCGGACGGTCGTCCTGCCTGCGGCTCAACGGCTTTCCCTCCCTTCGCCCGCGC
Source organism: uncultured Eubacteriales bacterium (assembly GCA_944349545.1). GTDB lineage: Bacteria > Bacillota > Clostridia > Christensenellales > Aristaeellaceae > Limiplasma. Next base: position 2,020 of record CALVNG010000066.1, on the reverse strand, counting down.
CGCCGCCGAGGGCCTCGAAGCGGTCCTCGCGGTTAAAGTTGGCGTGCTGGCTGATGTACTGCCGGCGCGGCTCCACCTTGTCCCCCATGAGGATGGTGACCAGCCGCTCGGCCTGCGCCGCGTCCTCGATGCTCACCCGCATCAGCTTTCGCTGCTCGGGGTCCATGGTGGTCTGCCACAGCTGCTCCGGGTTCATCTCGCCCAGGCCCTTGTAGCGCTGGAGGGTGTAGCCCTTGGTCTGGCCGCGGGTGAGCTTGCGTAGCTCCTGGTCGTCGTAGGCGTACTGGACCTTGCTCCCCCTTTGCACCTTGTAGAGCGGCGGCATGCCGATGTACACATGCCCCTCGGTGATGAGCTCCTTCATGTAGCGGTAGAAGAAGGTCAGCAGAATGGCGCGGATGTGCGCGCCGTCCTGGTCGGCGTCGGAGAGGATGATGACCTTGTGGTACTTGAGCGAGGCGAGCGAGAAGCTCTCGTCGATGCCCGTGCCCAGCGCCGTGATGATGGAGCGGAACTCCTCGTTGCCAAGCACCTGATCGAGGCGCTTTTTCTCGGCGTTCAGCGGCTTTCCGCGCAGCGGCAGAATCGCCTGGAACCGCCGGTCGCGCCCCTGCTTGGCGCTGCCGCCCGCGCTGTCGCCCTCCACGATGAACAGTTCGTTCTGCTCCGGCCTTCGCCCCGTGCAGCTGGAGAGCTTGCCCACCAGCGGCGCGGCCTCCAGCGCGCTCTTGGTGCGCGCCACGTCGCGGGCCTTGCGCGCGGCCTCGCGCACCTTCGCCGCCCGCACCGCCTTTTCGATGATCTGCTGGGCCAGCTCCTGATGCCTCAGGTCCTCGAAATACGCCGTCAGCTGCTGCGTGAGAATCGCCTCCACCAGCGGCCGCACCTCGGTATTGCCCAGCTTCCCCTTGGTCTGCCCCTCGAACTGCGGGTTTTTCACCATCGCCAGCATCACGGCGGTCATGCCCTCGCGGAAGTCGTCGCCGCTGAGGTTCGCGTCCCTGTCCTTAAGCGCCCCCAGCCTTCGCGCGAAGTCGTTCATCACCTTGGTGTAGGCGGCCTTGAAGCCCGTCTCGTGCGTGCCGCCCTCGGCCGTGGGGATGTTGTTCACATAGGAAAACACGTTTTCGGTGTAGCTGTCGGTGTACTGAATCGCCACGCGGAAGATCACGTCCTCCCGCTGCCCGGCCAGATAGATCGGCTCGTCGTGCAGGGGGGTCTTGTCGGCGTTCAGGTAGCGCACATAATCGACCAGCCCGCCGTCAAAGCGGTACACCTCGCGCTCCGGGGCGCGGGGCCCCTCGCCCGCGTCGCCCTCGTCCTGCGGCTCGCGCTCGTCCAGAAACGTGATCGTCAGCCCGCGGTTTAAGTACGCCAGCTCGCGCAGGCGGCGCGAGACGGTCTCGGCGTTGAAGCGGACCGTCTCAAACACGCGGTCGTCCGGCAGAAAGCGCACCCGCGAGCCGCGCTCTTTGGTGTTGCCCACCAGCGTGAGCGGCCCCGTCGCGCGCCCGGCCACGATTTTCTTCTCCTTCTCGTCCCACGCGCTCTCAAAGCGGATGTACCAGTGCTGAAAGTCGCGGCACACGTCCACCTCCACCCAGCGGCTGAGCGCGTTTACCACGCTCGCGCCCACGCCGTGCAGGCCGCCGGAATAGGCGTAGTTCTCGCTGTTAAACTTGCCGCCCGCGTGAAGCCTGGTGTAGATCACCTCCACGCCGGATACGCCCATCGTCGGGTGGATGTCGACGGGCATGCCCCGCCCGTTGTCCTGCACGGTCACCGACCCGTCGCGGCCCAGCGTCACGTCCACGCGCGTGGCAAAGCCAGCCATGGCCTCGTCGATGGAATTGTCCACAATCTCCCACAGCATGTGGTGCAGCCCGCGCGACCCCGTGGAGCCGATGTACATGCCGGGCCGCATGCGCACGGCGTCCAGCCCTTCCAGCACCTGAATGTTTCGCGCGTCGTAATGGTTGGTCATTCGGTTCACCCCTTGATGAATCTGCGTCCACATGCG
>CALVNG010000065.1 GCA_944349545.1 uncultured Eubacteriales bacterium | reverse complement strand
ATGCACGCGGGCACCGAATACGAGCGCGAGCCCACCTCCCAGCAGAAAACCGTGGCGGCCCATGCCGTGGACATGGGCGCGGACCTGATCGTGGGACATCACCCCCATGTGGTGCAGGGCTATGAGCTGATGGACGGCGTGCCCGTGGTCTACAGCCTGGGCAACGCCGTATTCGGCGGCAACCGGGACCCCCGCGACTACGACGCGCTGCTTTTGCAGGCTGTTTTCACCTATGAGGACGGCGTGCCCGTCAGCGTGCGGCTGGTGTTTTATCCCATCAGCGTGAGCGGGGAAGCAGGCTACAACAACTATCAGCCCGTGCTGCTCACAGGCGGGGACGCGCAGCGCGTACTGGACAAGATGGCCGATTCCACCGGCGTCGCGCCGCCCGCCTTCGCGGAGGGAGAGGGCGCCGTGACGGAGGCGTTTCCCATCGGCGGAACATAAGCAGCCCGGACCCCATGCGGCAAAAGGGCTTAAGCCCCCGTCTGTCGAGAAAATTCGTAAAACATTTGTCATATACTTGTAAAAACATGGCCCGTCCGTTATAATAAACCGTGTGTGCCCGTCATGCGCACACGGTTTTGCGCCCTGAAAAGCGCATTCTGATCCACATACAGGGGGGAAGCGGTGGTATGCTCAATCCGCGCCAGGTCATTACGGCATTGAAACAAAATATCGGCAAGGTCATCGTCGGCAAGGACGAGGTGATCGAGCTATTGCTGATCGCCATGCTGTGCAAGGGACACGTGCTGATCGAGGACGTGCCCGGCACCGGCAAGACGACCCTGGCCAGCGCCCTGGCGAAATCGCTGGATTGCTCCTTCAACCGCATCCAGTTCACGCCCGACGTGGTGCCCAGCGACGTGACCGGCTTTACCATGGTCAATTTCAAGACCGGCGAGATGGAGTTTCATCCCGGCGCGATCATGTGCCAGATTGCCCTGGCGGACGAGATCAACCGTACCTCGCCCAAGACGCAGTCGGCGCTGCTGGAGGTCATGGAGGAATACCAGGTCACCGTGGACGGCGTGACCCATCCCCTGCCCAAGCCCTTCATGGTGCTGGCCACGCAGAACCCCGGCGAGTTTGTGGGCACCTATCCCCTGCCCGAAGCGCAGATGGACCGCTTTTTCCTGCGCGTGTCGATGGGCTATCCCTCGCTGGAGGAGGAAATGGCGGTGCTGGAGCGCTTCTCCGGCACGGTCAAGCCCCAGGCCAGCCTGACCGCCGTATGCTCCGCGCGCGACGTGACCGCCATGCAGGACATGGTGGGCACGGTATACTGCTCCAAGGAAGTGCGCCATTACGTAGCCAACATTGCCGCCATGACCCGCACGCATCCCAGCCTGCAGCTGGGTGTGTCCACACGCGGCGCCATCGCCCTCATCCGCGGCGCACAGGCATGCGCGCTGCTCAACGAGCGCGACTATATTCTGCCGGAAGACGTGCAGCGCATGGTGCTGCCGGTGCTGGCCCACCGCATCACCCCCAACCCCGAAGCCAAGATGAAGGGCATCAGCGCTGAGCGCATCCTCATCGCCGTGGTCGAAAACGTGCCCGTTCCCCTGCGCCTGAGCTGAGCGCCCCGGCGCGGCCCATTCCACACGAAAGGAGTCCCTGCCGGTGAAGAAGGCCAACGCGACCCTGGCCACATGCTTCGGCTTTTTTCTGCTGTGCGCGCTGTCGATGGGCAACCGCATGTACCTGCTCATCGCGGCGATCATCGCGCTGGCATGGGTGTTCTCCCTGGCGAGCGTGCGCATGGCCGAAAAGAGCGTCAAGGTGGAAAACGCCCTCAGCGGCGCAAAGGTCAACCGCGGCGAGGTGGTCAGCATGGAGATTTCCGTCAGCCACCACAGCCCCCTGCCCATCGCCCCGGTGGCGCTGCGCATGCGCGCCACCAGCAACACCCCTTCCGGCACCATCCACCTGACCCAGCTGGGACGGCGGCGTCAGCGCGTGGTGCACAAGTTCGCGGCCGACCACGTGGGCGCGATGTTCCCCGGCGTGGAAAGCTACGAGGTCAGCGACGTATTCGGCTTTTTCAAGCGCGAGCACAAGCCCGACATGGCAGGGCAGGAGCTGCTGGTTTTGCCGGTGCCCTTCGATGTGGACCCGCTGACCTTCGCGGCGGGCGACATGGGCGTGGAAACCATGCGACGCGCCATGGAGGACCCCTCCAGCCCCAACGATTTCCGCGCCTATCAGCAGGGCGACCCGCTCAAGCGCATCCACTGGAAGATGAGCGCCCGAAAGCGCGAGCTCATCGTCAAGCAGTTTGAGGAGCCGGCCCTGCCCGACGCCCTGGTCATGCTGGATACCTCGCCCCCGCAGCTCGCCGAAGGCATGCCTGATGATCAGAGCGCCTTTTTGAAGGACGCGCTGCTGGAGACCGCCGCCAGCGTGGTGGCCTGCCAGATCCGTCAGGACAACCCCGTCCGCATGCCCCTGGTGGGCGACCGGCCCATGGAGTATTCCAGCCGCATGGGCCTGCCGGTGCTTTTGGACGAGCTGGCGCGTTGCACCTTTAACGAAACCGAGCGCTTCGAGCGCGTATTGATGATGCAGCTGGCCGAGCTGCGCAAGACCGGCGCGGTGGTCATCATCACCACGCGCCTGACCTCCGCCGTGGTGGACATGATCGTGCGCATGAAGCGCATGGGACCCAACGTGCGCCTTTACCTGGTCACCTTCGCGGCGGAAAACCCGGAAACGCTGCCGCTGGTAGCCAAATTGCAGCACGCAGGGGTGGAGGTCAACTATGTGACGCCGCAGGGCGCGTAACCGCTCTGCCGCAGCCGCCGTGGAAAGGAGGGGAAGCTGTGCGCAAGCCCGCGTTTTTATCCAACGAACGCCTGTCGCGTTTCCTGGTCAGCCTGCTTTTGACCATGGGGTTGCTGCTTCCCCTGATGTTCACCTTTGAGGCGGAAAGCGCCCTGGCGCTGGCCATTGTCTCCGGTGTGGCGGTCACGGTGCTGTGCACCGTGCTGGGAACGCTCCGCCGCGGCCGGCTGATCCTGGGCGTTGTCTTGGCCGCCCTGCTGGCCGTGCAGCTGGCTTTGCCCCAGATGGGGCTGATCGGCTGGGCCATGGAGGCGTTCAAGGCCATGTCCCTGTATCTCAACGGCGTAAAGGCGGCCACGCCGCTGTTCGCCAGGCAGCTGGCCGTTGCGCTGGGCGTGGTGATCGCGGGCGTCAGCTACCTGTTTTCCTCGCGCAACGTCGGCTTCCTCCCCGCCACCATTTTGGTGGTGCTGATGCTGTTCGGCATGTGGAGCCTGTGCCAGGCGGAGCACCTGTGGTACGCCACGCCCGCGCTGGTGGCGCTGCTGCTTCTGATTTCGCAGACCTCGCATGAAAAGACCAACCTCTTCGAGGTGCTGCCCATGGCAGTGGCGGTGGTGGCGCTGGCCATGCTGCTGCTTCCCTCCGGGCAGACGGTGGTGCAGCCGCTCTATGACAAGGCCATGGAGCTTCGCCAGACCATTTCGGATTACCTGTTTTTCACCGACCCGCGCAATGTGTTCACTTTGGGCGCCTACGGCTATTATCCCCAGGGAAATACCCGTCTGGGCGGCCCCGCCGAGCCCAGCGACTCGCCGGTCATGACCGTCAAGACCGATTCGCGCACACTGCTGCGCGCCGTCTCCAAGGATGAATACACCGGCCTGACCTGGCGCAGCACCGGCTCAGCCAGGCGCTGTCTCTATGTCAGCCCGCGCTGGCAAAGCCTCAGGGAAAGCGTGTTTCTGGAGAACATGCCCTCCGACGTGGTTCGCAGCGCAAGCGCTTTGCTGGATGAGCGCGCCGTGAGCATCCAGATGCAGAACACCGCCACCAGCACGCTGTTTACCCCCCTGTTTCTGCGCCAGTTTTCCTCGCAGAGCAACATGGTCGCCTATTTCAACGACAGCAGCGAGCTCTTTACTACGCGCGACTTGCAGCGCGGCGACCGCTACACCGTCTTTGCCCCCATCCTGGAGGGCGGGAATACGCAGCTGGGCGCGCTGATCGCCGCCGCGCCCAAGGGCGACGACCCCTATTATGACGACATCCGCAGCAGCTACCTTCAGCTGCCGGAACATCTGACCGGCACCTCCGACGCCGAGCGCATGCTGGCGGACGTGAGCAACATGACCGCCTCCTCGGTCACGCCCTACGAAAAGGCGTGCGCCATCATGCGGCACCTGCAGCGCTACTACCGCTATACCCTCACGCCAGACATCCCGCCCGATTCGCAGGATTTCGTCACGTACTTCCTCTATGTCGGCAAGGAGGGATACTGCACCTACTTCGCCTCGGCCATGACGGTGCTGTGCCGCATGGCGGGCCTGCCCGCGCGCTATGTGGAGGGCTTTGTCGCCCAGCCCGGCGCGGACGGCTTCGCCTATGTGACCGGCAAGAACGCGCACGCCTGGACCGAGGTCTACTTCGAGGGCTTCGGCTGGGTGCCCTTTGACGCCACGCCGCAGCAGCAGGAGATGGGCAACGACAACCAGCAGGATCAGCAGCCGCCGGAGCCCAGCCCCTCGCCCACGCCCAGTCCGCAGCCTCCCGAGCAGGACGATGAGCCCACCCCCAGCCCCGACCCGCAGCCCGAGCAGGACCCGGACGTGCCCCCTCCCCCGGAGGACCAGCCGCCCTTCCCGTGGTGGCTTGTTCTGATCGTCGCAGCGTTGGCCGCGCTGATCGTGCGCATTCATCTGCGCATGCCCGCGCACATGGCCGCCAAGGCGAGCGGCGACACGGACAAGATCTTCGTCTACGGCAGCGCCGTCTACACGCTGCTGCGCCTGATGAAATACAAGCCCGCTCCGGGCGAGACGCCGCTGCTTTTCGCCCGCCGCCTGGACCGGCAGAAGTCGCTGCCCGTGCAGATGCTGCCCCTGTGGCGCATCATGGCCATGAGCCATTACAGCCGTGTGGAGCCGGGCCCTGCCGAAACCGCGCGCGCCAGGGACGTCTTTAGCAGGCTTTACAAGCCGCAAAGCCCCCTGCGAAAGCTGCGCTTCATGTTTGCCGTCGCCTTCGGCAATGGCGTCTATACCGGCCTGGATACCCCGCTGGTGCATGAGGAGCCCAAGCCTCAGTACGACTATACCGCCGCCGTGGCGCAGAAAAAGGGCAAAAAAGGCCGCAAAGCCAGGCGCCGTCAGGCGCAGCCCAAGAAACAGCCGAAGAAACAACCCAGACATTCCAAGGCGGGGCCGTCCGCGGACGGGAAGCCGCAGAGGCCCGCTCCGCGCCCGCAGGCGCCGCAGCAGCCCGGTACGCCGGCCCGTCCGCCCGCCGCGCCTCCGCGCCGCGAGGGAAAGGGTGAAACCGGCGCGCCCCGGAGGCGGCGTTCCGACCGCCGGAGCTGACCGAAAAGCGCCGCCGCATGCGGCCGCGCACGGGAAGGAGGCGGTATGCCCTGAAGATGCCCAAGGATCTGGAAAAGCAGATACAGCAGCGCTTCACCCCGGCCCAGCAGCCCCGCGTTCGGGAATGGCTGACGGATGTACGGGCACGGCTGGGCGGCATCAGCCGCCGCCATGCCGGCATGATGCTCCGGGACCATCTGGAGGCGCTTGTGCTGCTTACGAGCCGGGAGCTTCCGCTGGAAAAGGCCCTTGCCCGGCTCGACCCGGGCCGGCTGGGCGGCTTTTACCTCTCAGAGCGCACCGACTGGTATCCGCTGGACCACGCGGCCAAGATCTATCCCATGAGCATGGGCCTCAAGCGGATGATGGTCTTTCGCCTGTCGTGCTATCTGAAAAAGCCGGTGGAGCCCGCCATCATGCAGATGGCGCTTACCTATACCATCTGCCGGTTTCCCTACTTTGCCACCACCGTCAAATGCGGGTTCTTCTGGCACTATATCGACAGCGCCATGCGACGCTTCGCTGTGCGGCAGGAAAGCAAACTGCCCTGCGCCGTGATGAAGCTGGGGCAGGTCAGCTCCCCCACGCTGCGCGTGGTGTACTGGCAAAACCGCGTGAGCGTGGAGTTTTTCCACATCCTGACGGACGGCACGGGCGGGAGCGTGTTTCTGCGCACGCTGGTCAAAACCTACCTGCGCCTGCTGGGCGAGAAGGCATCCGACGGTCCGGAGACGCTCACGCTGGACCAGCCGCCCGACCCCGCCGAGTGGCGAGACGACTTTGTGCTGGGCGGTCGGACGCGGGGCGCGCGCGGATTCGCGGGCAAGCCCGCGCTGCAGCTGCGCGGCATGCCCGCCTATGAGCAGCCCAACCGCGTGCTGCATTTCAACTTTTCCACCGCCGCGCTTCTGGAGCGGGCCCACGAAAAGGGCGTGACCATGACCACGCTGATGCTGGGCTACCTGATGCTCGCCTGCCGCGATGCCTGTCCAAGGCATGGCCGGCGCAACATCCAGATTCAGCTGCCGGTGAACATGCGCCGCTTCTACCACAGCCGGACGCTGCGAAACTTCTCGCTGTACTGCTCCATCGGCCTGCCTCCCGAGGCAATCACCTCGCTGGACAGCATTCTCCCGCTGATTGACGCCCAGGTGAAGGCGGGCGCGGCTCGGGAATCGCTGGATGAAACGCTGGAGCTGTCGCGGCGGCTGGTGCGCTGGCTCCGCTTTGTGCCGCTGATCGTCAAACGGCCGATCGCCTACCTGATCTACGGCACCCTGAGCGACGCGGTGTTCACCACCACCTTTTCCAACCTGGGCCCGATCCCCATGCCGCAGGACATGGCCGCGCACATCGACAAGTTTGACTTTGTGCTGGGCGCGCCCATCCGCAACCGCGCCTGCTGCTCGCTGTGCAGCTTTCAGGACCGCGCGGTGCTCACCGTGACCAAGAACACCCCGCTGACGCTGTTTGAGGACTCGCTGTACCGGCATTTTGTGGAAAGCGGCCTGGAGCCGTACATGGAGGGCACCTCATGACCCGTGAAACCCCGGCGCCCATGCGCGTGCATATCACCTATCCCCCTGGCACGCCGCAGTCCTTCTGGCGGCGCAACCGGCAGGCGCTGTGGCGCAGCGCCTTTGTGCTGGCCGGCTACCTGTGCCTGATCATCAACCTCCTGACGGGAGGCCGGGCATGGAGCCTGATCGTCATTGGCGGGCTGATGACGTTCTGGGTAACCTTTGTCTATCAGCCGCAGGTAGAGGCGACGCCGATCAAAAAGCTGTGCGATACGGCGCTGGCGGTATGCCTGTACCTGCTGCTGCTGGACAGCGTGGTCGGCGGCGGCTGGCGCGGATTTGTGGTGCCGATTGTATTCTTTGCCGAGCTGATCGTGACGGGCGGATACTTTCTGCTGTTTTTCCACAAACGCAAGCGGGATTTTCTGCCCCTGTTCGAGCTGATCCTGATCGGGCTGGCGGGAACGCTGCTGTCCCTGGCGGGGCTCAAGCGGCTCAACTGGCCCATGATCGTGGTGGGGGTGGTGAGCCTGGGACTGCTTTCGCTGAGCTTTCTGCTGTTTCGAAGGCCCCTCTGGCTGGAGATCCGCAAGAAGTTTCACACCTGAAAAAAGCGAAAAAAAGCCAGGGCGCGCGGCGAGAAACAAACGCCGCGCGCCCCGGTTCTTTTTTGGACCCGTCAGGCATTTTTGACGATTTCCGCCATGGCGTCCCAGTTTTTCTCCATGCACTCCACCAGCCGAAACTGCGTGCGGGCGCGGTCCAGGTTGTGCCCCTCGCGGTGGATGTGGAAATAGCGGTCCCCGTTCAGATAATCAGCCAGAAAGCGCATGCCGCACTCCAGCGTCATCAGCTTTGCGCCCAGAGGCAGCAGCTCCAGTTCGCGCCGGGTCAGCTCCCCGCCCAAGCCGCGCAGATAGCCGCTCACATAGGCTCTGAACATCGGCAGCGAAAACGTCACCAGGCTCAGATCGCGTTCGTCCTCGGCGGCGGTGTTCGCGCCGGTGCGCACCGCGTCGCCAAAATCCCATGCGCTCAGACCCGGCATGACGGTATCCAGGTCGATCACGCACACGCCCCGGCCCGTCTTTTCATCCAGAAGGACGTTGTCCATCTTGGTGTCGTTGTGCGTTACGCGCAGCGGCACGCGTCCTGCCTCCAGCTCGCGCAGCAGCGCGTCCGTCTGCGCCGCCCGCGCCATGCAGAACCCGATCTCCGCGCCCACCTCGGCCCTCCTGCCCGCCGCGTCGGCCCCGATGGCGTTGGTCAGCTGCTGCAGGCGCGCCGGCGTGTTGTGGAAATCGGGCAGCGTGGGATGCAGCGTGGACGCGTCAAAACCGCCCAGCTGCCGCTGAAAGCGCCCGAACGCCTCGCCCGCCGCCGCGAACATCTCCGGGCTGTCCGGCATGTCGGTGGAAACCGTGCCTTCGATGAACAGATACATCCGCCACAGGTCGCCGGACGTATCCGTGATCCAGGGACGGCCATCCATGGCGCGCACCAGCGTGAGCGTTTCGCGCGCGGGGTCGCCCCCTTCGCGGGCAATCACGCCGCGCAGGTAGTGGGTCACGCGCTGAATGTTGCCCATCATGGTATCGGGATCGGGAAACACGTAGCGGTTGACCCGCTGCAGGATATAGCGCTTTGCCGCGCCCGTCCACGGGCGAACCGTCAGGCAGAACGTATCGTTGATATGCCCTGTCCCGTAGGGCTCGCAGGTCATTTCCCCGCGGGGAACGTCGAAGAGATGCGCGATATCAAGGGCTCGTTTCATCAGCATTTCCATGGCTTTTTTCCCCTTTTGTCCCGTTCCATGCCGCGCCGCCGCGCGCAACGGCCCGCGGCGGTTCCGTCCCCTGAAGGGAACAGGTATGAACGGCTTGATTGGTGATTGCAGTATACCACAAGAAAATGGCATTGGCAATCAAAAACTGGGCATGGTGGCCTTTCGCCCGGCGGCCGCTTGCCCGGCAGGAGCGGTGTATGCTAAAATACCCTGGTATACCCAAACGGCTACGAAAGGAAAGAGGGTGCGCATATGAACGGTTTGCGGCGTCTTTTGCCGCGCGGCTACCGCCTTGCCGACTGGCTGATGGCATGGCTCGCCCCCCTGTGCCTTCTGTGGCTGCTGGAGGGCTTCTCCCGCGGGGACGCGGGCAGCGTGTCCTCCTGGGCCGTCTCCCAGCCGCTTCTGTTCGGCATGAACTACGCGCTCTATGCGGCTCCCTGCCTGCTTTTGTGCCTGATTCCCTCCCGGCGTGCGCGGCTGTGCAGCCTGCTGGCGCTGGGCCTGATATGCGCGCTGCTGGGCATTGTCAACCGCTACAAAATCTTCTACCGTATGGAACCCCTGCTCTTTTCCGACGTAACCCAGCTGGCCGACGCGCGGCAGGCGGCCGCCGGGCTGTCGCTGGACATTGACTATGTGGAAATCATCATCGTTGCGGGCGTTTTCGCCGTCCTATTCGCCGCGGCGGGCATAGGTATGCGCGGCCGCTCGCGCTGCGGAGCGCTGTTGCCCCTGCTGGGCGCGCTTCTTCTCGCCGTTCTTCCGCCGCTTTCCACCTTCGCCCTGGCGAATGGCCGGGAGCGCTACGACATGGTGGACCAGGCCCGCACCGACGGCACGCTGTTTACCGCCATCGCCATGGAGAACCACCGCCGGTCGCTGATGCGCGGCGTGAACTATGACGAGCAAGCCGTGCGCGACGCCTACCGCGCCCTCATGGAAGAGGCGCCTAAGGCCGCCGCGGACGACCCGCCCAACATCATCGTGATACTCAGCGAGAGCTTTGCCGACGAAGCGTGGCTGCGCCGGTATCTGGACCTGGATGACGAGCTGACGCCCTTTTACAATCAGCTGACCGAAAGCTGCCGGCGGGGCAGGCTATACGTACCCAAGCTGGGAGGCGGCACCAGCGAAACGGAGTTTGAGGTGCTCACGGGGCTGCGCAGCCAGTACGTCGTCAACCCCTATTCGATGGGTCTGCCGCCGGTGAGCAGCCTGGCCTCCGTCCTTAGGGACCGCGGGTATGAAGCCACGGCCATCCACTGGTACAACGGCGTATACTACAACCGCTATGCCAACCTGCGCATGCTGGGCTTCGACAGCTTTTTCACGCTGGACACCACCGTGACCCCCTTTGAAAAGAAGGGCATGTTCGTCAGCGACGAGGAACACTACCGCGCCATTTTGCACCAGCTTTCGCAGACGGAGGGACGCGACTTCATCTTCTGCCTGACGATGCAAAACCACGGCGGCTACGACTATGACGACTTCCGCGTCACCTACGGCGCGCAGACGCCCTTTTCCAACCCGCTGAGCGAGCGCGCCACCGTCATTCTGACCAACTACTGCTGGCTTATCAGGGAGAGCGACGCGGCGCTGGAGGCGTTCATCGCGCAGCTGAGCCGCCTGGAGGAGCCGACGGTGGTGGTGTTTTTCAGCGATCATATCCCGCCGCTGGGGTCGGACGTCTACGGGGAAATCGGCGTATCCGCGACGGGCGACGCGGGGCACCTCACCCCCTATTTCATCTGGAGCAACGACGGCAGCATTGCGCCTGGGGAAACCAACCTGTATTCCTGGCAGCTGGGCGCGTATGCGCTGGAACTGGCCGGCATGAACGACGACCCTTTCCTTTCCTATGTGGAAAGGCTGCGCGAGGCGACGGGCGACGTTGCGCCCGAAGAGCTGACGGCCGCGGCCGAAAGCGAGCCCGTCTACGACCTGCTCAGCTACGACGCGCTGTTCGCAAACCAGTACGCCTATAACGAGGGCGGCTTGTCCCCGGAAAACGAGGATTTTCAGATTGGCGGAAAGATGACGCTGGAAGGCTTTGACGCGGTCGAAATCGCCGGCGAGGTCTACTTCCGTCCACGGCTGGCCGTCTTTGACCAGGCATATCTGCTGGAGATCAACGGCGTGCTGCGCGAAATGGGGCGCGTGGCCGCGGACAGCCGGGAGGAGCTGACGCTGCGCTGTGTGCTGACGGTGGGCGACAAGCGTTACAACGAAAGCAACGCGCTGGTCTACGCCGGCGCGCAGGAGCTGCTTGCGTCCAGCACCCCCATGACCTATGACGCCTATCCGCTGTGGGAGACGGATTTTGAGCTGGTGCAAAGCAGCTGGCTGCAGAGCTGTGAAATTTACAAAAGCGCGGATGCGTATCCCGTTGCCGGCGGCACGGCCCTCCTGTCGGGCGACACGCACTGGGAAAAGCAGCCCACCTACGGCCTGACGCAGGCCTGGCAGTACGGCGTGGACGAAGGCGGCCACATCTGGCTTTCGCTGAGCAAAAGCGACCTCAGCGGCGCGCAGGACCCCGCCGCGCTGCTCGAAGCGCTTGGCGCCACGCTGTACGCCTTCAAGCCCTAACGAAAGGCAAAGAACCGAAGATCGCCGCGCGTCGCCACCAGCTGCGCGCTTACAGGCCGTCCCGCGCCATGGCTGATATAGTCCATGAGCGCCTGGGGCGGCTCGTCGTCCGCCGTCGCAAAGAGAAGGGCCTCGCTGAGAAAATCCGTGGCGGTAAAGCCATCCGGATCGAAACCATAGCGCTCAAGCTGCGCGTTCCAGCCGGGCGTGCGGCACAGCCAGTCGCCCCAGATCATGGTGTTGTCCGGAACGCCCGCGGAGACGTCGGGAAACAGCCGCGTGTCGCGCAGCAGGTCCGGCGTGCGCACGATGAGGCGGTCCGGGTTTTCCAGCGCATACGCCTCCAGATCCGCTTCCCGCGTGGGCGACACGATATCCGGCCGGCGGGTGAGCGTATAAAGCGTCTGTTTGAGCTGCATGCCCGCGGGAAGGAGCAGCAGCGCGCACAGGCACAGCGCGGCCGTGCGGGCCCGCTGCCGGGACGACGCCGGCCATCCCGCCATCGCCAGACAGGCCGTCACGGCCGCCGCCGGCACCAGCGCGCAGTCCACCGCGCGGCCCAGGAACCGTCCCTGCCAGGCCAGATAGACCAGCATGGCCGCAAACAGGCCCAGGGCCGCCAGCGCTGTCAGGCGCGCCGGCCCCGCAAAGGCGCGGGGCGCGAGGCATGCGATGGCGGCCAGCAGCGCCACGGAAAACAGGTAGGCGGGATTTTCCGCAAAAAAGGCGCGCAACGTTTCCGGAACGGCTTCGAGCCTTTCCGCCGCAGCCGTCTGCCCGCCAGCCTCGCAGATGAGGCGCAGGGCGCCGGCCGTAATGTTTTCATCCATGAAATACCACTGGCGCACCAGCTCCACCTCGGAAGCGTCCCAGCCCAGGGCGTCCAGCGTTTCCTTCGATACCTTGTCCAGCGCTTCCGAATGGTAGTCCATCAGCTCGATGCGCGCGTCATGAAAATCGAAAAACGCCGCATACTCCCGTTTTTCCCACAGGCGAACCCCGGCCAGCACCGCGCTCACCGCCACCACCGGCGCCAGCGCACGCAGGAGGGACCGGCGCTCCCTCGCCTCGCCCCCGGCCAGACGCACGCACAGAAATGCCAACGACAGCAGCCAGAAGCACAGGGATGCGGGCAGGGAACTGTCCCGGAGCATGCCGCCCAGCATCAGCAGCGCAGCGGACAGCAGCACGCACGGACCCACCCGCCGTCGCACGACTCCTGCGCACACCAGCAGCGCGGAGGCCGCCGCCGCAAGCAGCGCCGCCGTGGTGGTATACGTCAGACGCGTACACAGGAAGGACGCGAACAGGCCCAGAAACAGCATTGCCGCCACGCCGCAGACGACCGGATGCAGGCGCGCGGCCCGCCCGCAGCGAAGCAGGCAGAAGCAGAGCGCCGTCACCGACAGCCACAGCGCCCCCAGCTGCATGACCGAAAACCACGCCACGCCGGGCATGGCGGCCGAAAGCACGTTCAGCGCCCACACCAGCGCCGGGTGCAGCAAAAGATGGGGCGGCGTGACCTGTGTTCCCTCGAACCCCAAAAACGCCCTGGCGACCAGAAAATCGTCCGAATTTTCATAGCGGAAATAGGTGACGCGGCTCAGCGCCAGAAAAAACAGCGTCGCCAGCAGCGGCGGCAGCCACAGCGTCCATTTTTCAAAAACGCGTTTCATCACGCAGGCCTCCCTCGTCAGGCTGCCTCTATACTACCCGATGTTGGAAAAACATGCAAGCCGGAAGCGCCTGCCGCTCGACGCGCGTCTGAAAAAACCGGTGCAGAAAATTGCAAAAAGGGCTTTACAAGATACCGGAAATATGCTATGATAACTTTCGCTGAAACGCGGGGCATTAGCGCAGTTGGTAGCGCACAACACTGGCAGTGTTGGGGTCAGGAGTTCGAATCTCCTA
>CALVNG010000064.1 GCA_944349545.1 uncultured Eubacteriales bacterium | reverse complement strand
CCGCGCCAGAAACGCCCCGATCTCCTCCCAGGCGGCCCGGCTCTCCGGCAGCAGGTCCAGCGAGCCCTGGAATACATGGAACATGCCCGGATACACCGTGAACGTGCAGTCCACGCCATGAGATACGGCGTTATCGTAGACCATCTGGCTGTCGCTGAGCAGCACCTCCAGGTCGCCCGCCTGCAGCAGCATGGGCGGAAAGCCCGCATAATCGCCAAAGCTGGGCGAAAGATAGGGCGTCTGCGCGTTCAGCCCGTCGGGATAGGTGGTGTCCACGCCCACGGGCGTAACGCCGTCCCACTCGTCCGCCTCTACGCCGAAACTGGGGTCGCTCGTGGCGTTGTACAGATGCGACGGCCCGGAGTTGCTCAAATCGGCCCAGGGGGACAGGGCCACGATGCCGGCGGGCAGGTCCCGCCCCTCGTCGCGCAGGCGAAGGGTCAGGGACAGCGCCAGATTTCCGCCCGCGCTGTCGCCGACGACGAAGATATGGTCCGCCGCATAGCCCGCCGTGCCGGTCAGATAGGTCCAGGCATCCATGGCGTCGTTCTGCTGCGAGGGATACGCGTACTGCGGCCATAGGCGGTAATCCAGGGTGTAAACGTTGGCCCCGGCCGCAAGGCCGCTGTACTTGACCGCCATCATGCGGTACAGGTCGTTAACTCCGCCGACGAACGCGCCGCCATGCAGCTGCAGCACCGCCCAGTCGCCGCCGCCCGCATCGGGCGTGAGCACCTCCATGGTGCTCGCCGGAAGCTGCACGGTTTCCACCCGGTACCCCTCCGGCGGCCGCCAGACCGACAGCCCCATCATGCCGGCTGCCATCTCCTCCTCGGCGGGCAGATGGGTGAACAGCCATACCGTGCCCCCGCCGATCTGCCCCGGCAGGGAGACGTCCCACCGGGGGCGGCTGAGCGAAAGCCCCGCATACGCCGCCAGAAAGGCCAGCGTAAAGCACAGCGGCGCATGCCATCCGCGCCAGAAGCGGCTGCGGCGGATGACCACCAGCCCGGCAAACGCCACGACCGCGATCCCCCAGCCGAACCAATGCGCGCGGATGGCCAGCAGGCAATAGAAAATGGGCACAAAGATCAGCAGCGTCAGAAAGAAAAACCGCTTGGGCACGCGCGAACGGTTGAGCTTCTCGGTCATGCATCGTCCTCCCCGGGCGCGGCGAGCAGCGTGGTGACACCGGCAAATTCCCGCATGCGGACGCGCAGCGCGTCCGCGTGCGGCAGCGCGGCCCGCACCAGCGCATGAAACGCGGGCGAGTGGTCAGGATGAATCCTATGCGCCAGCTCATGCACGATCACATAATCTGACAGCTCCATGGGGCAATGCATCAGCGCGGCGTTCAGGCGCAGGCGGCCGTCGGCGCTCATGCTGCCCCATCGGCGCCTTGCCGACGTATAGTGTATGCTTTGCACGCGCAGGCCCATGCGGCTTTCCCACAGATGCACGCGCGGCGTGAGCACCTCGGCGGCACGCCGTTTCCGCCAGTCGCGCAGACGGGCGAACGCATCGCCATCGCGCGGCGCGAGCAGCCAGCCGTCAAAGTCCACGCACAGCGGCAGGCCGCAAAACGCCAGGCGCAGCTCCCCGCCCACCCAAGGCAGGCACGCGCCGTCCCGCGGCGCAAACGGCGCGGGACGCGGAGGCGCTTCGGCCCGTTTGCGTTCAATCCACGCGCGCTTGCGCTCGATGAACGCCTCAATCTCACCTACGGGCATGCGCAGCGGCGCACGCGCAACAAGCGCACCCCCGCTTTCCACCGTCAGCGAAAGGGTGCGCCTGTCGGAACGAATCAGCCGATAGGGGATCTCCATGCCGCGACCCTCCGGGGGAGCGTCAGTCATAGTTCATGCCGGGATAATAGCAGGCCGTGCGCACAAAGGTGGCGCCGCAGCTGGCGGCCAGCAGCCGCTGCTGCTCGTTGCGGCGGATCACGTCCGCCTCGACGTGGTTGACGCCCTTTTCCGCCAGAATCTTCATGCCTGCCGCAATCAGCGACTTCGCCAGCCCCAGCCGGCGGTAGTTGGGCACCACGTACAGGCCGATCAGCTTGGCGGCCTGCCCGTCGCCGGTGAAGGCGATCTCGCCCACCACCTCGGGCCCGCGGCTCATGTACAGCGCCATGAAGTGCGGAAAGCTCATGTACCGCTGCAGCATCGCGGGCGACCACGCGTCCAGCCGGTACGTGTTCATGCGCATGAGGAACGCCTGCATCTCCGCCGGATCGCTCATGGGCACATAGCCCATGTCATAGCCCATGGGCGCGGCAGGACGCGCGTTGGGCACGCCCAGCGCCACCACGTCCAGCGCGTCGTTGGCGTCGAAGCCGCTTTCCATATAAAAGGCCATCATGGGCGTATCCTGCGGGCTGACCTGGGCAAACAGCCTGGCCGGCCACTGCGGGGTCTGCTCGCGCAGCTGCTGCGCGCGCGCCAGCAGCGCCCCCATGAGCATATCCCGCCCCGGCCCCTTGGAACGAATGCTCATGAACAGGTTGATGGGCCGTTCGGGGAACAGGTAGGGATGATAGGTCGGAATCAAAAACCCATCCGCGACGGTCATATTCGCGCTGTCGGCCACATAAAAGGTGTTCTCCGGCGGCAGACCGTTCACGCTTTGCGGAGGGTGAAACACGTGCATGAGGTTCGCTCATCCTTTCCGAACGGCCGCAGGGGCAGTTCCTTTCCATAGTATGCTTTATTGTACCCCAATTCGTCAAGATATGCAAGGGCGGCCGCCGGGCATTCCTTGCAATTTCAGGAAATGGCGCGTTTCTGCTGCGGCATGCCGCAAGGTTGCATTTCCGGTCGAAGTTTGTTACAATACAAGTCAGCCGTCATCAATCGCGGAGGATAGCGTCGCCATGTTCAACATCGGTTTTTCCGAACTGATTCTGATTCTGCTGGTCGCGTTCGTCATCGTAGGGCCCAAGGACCTGCCCAAGGTGGCGCGCGCGCTGGGCCGGGGCGTAAGGAACGTAAAGCGCTGGATTGACGAATTCAAGGAAGAGACCGGTCTGGACGAAGCCATCGACGAGTTCAACAAAACCTCGCGCGACCTGGAGCGCACCTTCAAGGAAGCCGACCCGCGTCCGGACTTGAAAAAAGCGCGCGACGACGTGAAAGGCGCGCTGGAGGACGCATCCAAAGCCGCGGAGCAAACCTTGAAAGATCAACCCCAACAGGAGGAATAGCTTATGCGCATCGGTATTACGGAAATTCTGGTCATTCTGGTCATCGTGCTGGTGGTGTTCGGCGGCGGCAAGCTGGCGGGCGTCGGCAAGGCGCTGGGCCAGAGCATCCGCGACTTCAAGAAGGAAGTCAAGGCTGACGACGAGCCCGCCAAGAAAGAGGAGGACAAGGGCGGGGACGCCAAATAAGCCTCTATGAGCACAGATCAAAAGCAGGCCCTGTCGGCCCATCTCAAAGCCATCCGGCGCATGCTGATCATCTCCGTGGCAGCGGTGGCGGTGTTGTTTGTGTTGTTTTTCTACCTGCTGTGCGGGCCGCTAGTGGATTTCGTGCTGGCGCCGGTGCGGGCGCGCGGCATTGAGGTCATCACCACCAGCGTATCCGAAGCCCTGATGATGCAGTTCAAGGTCTGCCTGATCGCGGCGGTCATCGCGGGCATGCCGGTGATCATCTGGCAGATCTGGGTGTTCGTTTCCCCCGCGCTCTACCCGCAGGAGAAGCGGTTGTTCGCCACGCTGTTCTTCGTGGCATTACTGCTGTTTGTGGGCGGCGTGGTATTCTGCTACTGCCTGGTGTTCCCCATGGCCATCGACCTGTTCTGGTCCGCGGCGGACGGGGTGGCCTCCACGCTGTGGTCGGTCAAGGAATACTTCAATTTCGTTCTGTCCTTCGTGCTGCCCTTCGGGCTGATGTTCGAGCTGCCCGTGGTCGTCTACATGCTGGCGCGGCGCGGCCTGGTCACCTATGCGAAGCTCGCGCATTCGCGCAAGTACGTGATCCTGGTCATCGCCGTCATCGCCGCCATCCTCACCCCGCCGGATGCGGTGAGCCAGTGCATGCTGGCCCTCCCCATGGTGCTTCTCTACGAGGTGGCCGCCCAGCTGGCGCGGCTGGTCAAGCCCAAAAAGCCGGCCGAGGCCTGACGCCCCGCGGCTGTCAGAAAAGCCGCCAATAAAAAACGCCGCCGCGTTTCCATCACGGAAGCGCGGCGGCTTCTTGCTTTGTATTACTTCACCTGGGACAGCGCGTCGTTGACGGCCGCGATCAGGGCCTCGGAGGTCTTGGTCGCACCGGTGACCGCATCCACGCTGGTGGACTGGGCCGCGATGATGGCTTCGGGGATCTGCGCGAAGGCGGGATCGGCGATGCCGGCGGTCTCGTTGTGGCTGAGGACCTCGATCTTGGCGATCTTGTCGCCGTCCATGGTCACCTTCACCTTGATTTCGCCGCCGATTTCACTGGTGCCCACGCCGATGTACTCGTTCTCGCCCAAAGTCTCCTCTTCCTCGGCGGGCGCCTCCTCCACGACGGGAGCGGCCTCGAAGCCGAAGTGGATGTTGAGCAGCTCGATGGTCTTGGCGGCCACCTCGGCGCTCAGGCCGGCGCAGCGGGCCAGGCGGCCGGGATCGCTCATGGCATAGCCGGTAGCCTCCATATAAGCGCCCACGGAATCGGCGCACAGCACGGAATTGGCCACCGTGGTGACGGACTCCATCTCCGGCTGATAGGAGGGGAAGGGCTCGACCTTGTACCACTCATAGAGCTGGTCGCGCAGGGCGCGGGCATCCTCGGCCTCGCAGAACAGGCCGATCACCGCGCAGGCGCCGCCCAGCGAGCCGCACAGCGAGGCCACGCCGTAGCCGGCCGCGCCGTTGGCGAACATCTTGCCGTTGAGCACGTTGTAAGGCGCGCCATAGGCCTCGCCCATGGTTTCCATGATGCCGGCGAACACAGCCGCGCAGCAGCCGCCATGGGAATAGAAGCAGTCATAGGTGTGCTTGAGCACGGCGTCCTTGTCCACCTGCTGGTAGGTCCAGGGATAGGCGGGAGCCGACGCGGTTTCCGCCAGCGCGGGCTTGAGCACGGACGGGATGGCGGTCAGCGCGGCAGCGCCCAGCACGCCCTTGCCCGCGGCGCGCAGAAATTCACGGCGAGTCTGTTCAATGGGTTTCATGCGGAAAAAACCTCCTTGCTGTATTGGGACAACGTCCCCCTCATACTTGTCCAACTGGTGTAACTATACAGCATTCCATAAAGATTGTCAACCTAATAACGCAGCCAGGGCGTCCAACAGGCCGGGGTAAAACCATCCGGCATAAATTCCCACGCTCATCATGGCAAACAGGCCCGTCAGGCCCACCAGCCAGCCCGACCACCGCGCGCGGTCCCGCCAGTTGGCCGCGCCCAGTGCGGCGAAAAGCAGCGCCGGCATTACATAGCGGAAGTTGAAGGTGCACACATAGGGATAGTCCAGACAGAATTTGATGTAATAGGCCGCCAGCACCACGGCATACATGCCCAGGAATCCGGCCGAAAGCCCAGACAGCCCGGCGGGCCGCTTCACCAGCCCATAGACGAACAGAATCAGCTCCACCGCCAGCAGCACCACAAACAGCACCATCAGCAGGTAAGCCACGTTCCACATGGTCGTGCCGTTGTTAAACAGCGTCAGTTCATCGAACACAGCCGTTTTGAAGGTCTGCATCCACACATTGTGGTCCGTTTTGCGCACGCCGGTAAAAAACAGCTCGTTCCGGGCAAACCAGTCCGGGATGCCGAAGCGCTTCCAAAGGGACAAATTCCCCACGTTCAGGGTTTCCGGGGACAGACGCACATAATTGAGCGGCACGTCGAACGCCAGCAGATGGTACAGCGGCCAGGCTACCGCCAGCGGCACGCTCGCCGCCAAGAACGCCGCGAACTGTCCCACATAACGCTTCCAGCGCTTCAGGTCCCGGAAGAACGCCACGATGAATACCATTGCCACGCAGGGAATCAGCAATCCGGCGGACAGCTTGGTCGCCATGCCCGCGCCCAGCGACAGGGCGGCGCCCAGGATATCGCGCATGCGGCGTGTACGTTCCCACCGCACGGTAAAGAGAATGCAGACCAGAATGCAGAGGATGGAGAGGATATCGTTGTTGAGCGTCGCGCCGAAGATCCACAACGACGGCTGAAACGCCATGATCAGCGCGCCCACATGCACGCCCCGCTCCCTGATGCCCAGAAAGCGCATCAGGTCCACCGCCACCAGCGGGCAGGCGGAGGCGGACAGAAGCGTAACCACCTGCAGGTTCTCCAGCGCCACGGCCTGGGAAACCCCCAGCCACAGGTTCAGCCGCATGAACGCCGCCTGAATCAGGTGGTAGAGGGGCGGATTGTACAGAATGCTGTATCCGTTTTCGAGCGGATTCATGGTGGGCAAAGCCCCGTTTTCCACAATCCAGGCGATATAGCCCAGGTGGCCGTCCGGGTTGGTCTCCCCGCCCAGGTTCGCGTCGTATGCGGCCAGATCATGCCAGCTGAAATCATACGCCAGCTGGAGGATGAAGCACAGGCTCACCAGGAAGCCACCCGCCAGGATCAGCGAGGTGAGCGCCCGGTCTGTCCAGCGTCCGCCCGTGCGCAGCCATACGGCCAGCGCCAGCCACACGAGCGGCAACGCCGCGCAGGCGATGTCTGCCGCCTGCTCTCCCACAAAGGCAGTCAGCGTGTTGAGCACCCATGCGCCCAGCCCTGCCAAAAACAGCGCGGCATATTTCCGTCCTTCTCCGGTGGCAGCCGTCATGGCCCGTCCTCCTTTCGAGCGGCCCGAAACCATCGGGTCCCCCCATGCACAAAGCCCCGAGCGCGCCTGCGTGCCGGGGCCTTGCGCGCGCATCGCGCGTCATTCCTCGATTTCATCCATCAACGCCAGGTCGGGGTCCTCCTCCTCGGAAGCGGGAGCGGCCTCGGGCGCGGCTGTGTTGCCCGCAGCGGCGGCCATGGCCTCCTCGCGCACGATCTTCTCGATCTGGTCCGCCAGCTCAGGATGGTCGCGCAGATACTGGCGCGCGTTCTCGCGGCCCTGACCGATGCGCTGGTCCTCATAGGAGAACCAGGCTCCGCTCTTGTGGATGATGTCGCGCTCCACGGCCATGTCCAGAAGCGAGCCGAACTTGCTGATGCCCTCGCCATAGATAATGTCGAACTCGGCCACCTTGAAGGGCGGGGCGACCTTGTTCTTGACCACCTTGACCTTGGTGCGGTTGCCGATCACGTCGGACCCGTTTTTCAGCTGCTCGCCCCGGCGCACGTCCAGGCGCACGCTCGCGTAGAACTTGAGCGCCCTGCCGCCGGTGGTGGTTTCGGGGTTGCCGTACATCACGCCCACCTTTTCGCGCAGCTGGTTGATAAAGATGGCCACGGCGTTGGTCTTGGAGATCACGCCCGTGAGCTTGCGCAGCGCCTGGCTCATCAGCCGCGCCTGCAGACCCACGAAGCTGTCGCCCATGTCGCCCTCGATCTCGGCCTTGGGCACCAGCGCGGCCACGGAGTCGATGACCACGATATCCACCGCGCCGGAACGCACCAGCGCCTCGCAGATCTCCAGCGCCTGCTCGCCGGTGTCGGGCTGGGAGATGTAAAGGTCGTCGATATTTACGCCCAGCTTCTTGGCGTATACGGGATCCAGCGCATGCTCGGCGTCGATGAACGCGGCCACGCCGCCCGCCTTCTGCGCCTCGGCCACACAATGCAGGGCTACGGTGGTCTTTCCGCTGCTTTCCGGGCCGTAGATCTCCACCACGCGTCCGCGCGGCAGTCCGCCCACGCCCAGGGCCATGTCCAGGTCCAGGCATCCGGTGGAGATGACCTGCAGGTTGGTATCGGCGACCTTGTCGCTGAATTTCATCACGCTGCCCTTGCCGTAGGTCTTGTTCAGCTGGGTCAGCGCGTTTTCCAGCGCCTTCATCTTTTCTTCGCGCAGCTCGTCCTTTTTGACAATTTCCTTTTTGGCGGTTTCTTTCTTGGCCATCTTCCCACAAACCCCTCTTTCGTCCCGCTTCGTAACGGACGTCCTTATTCGTCCAGCGCTTCCAGCGCCATTTCCAGCGCGCGGGCGGCGCTCTGCGCGCGCACCTGCGCCCGGTCCCCGGCAAAGCGGCATTCCTCCACGCGCGTGCCCCCAGGCCCGCTCACGCCGAGAAATACCGTGCCCACCGGCGTCTGCGGCGTGCCGCCGGTGGGTCCGGCCACGCCCGTGGCGCTGACCGCCACATCCACCTTGAGCACGCGGCGCGCTCCCTCGGCCATTTGCCGGGCGCACGGCTCGCTCACCACGCCCACGGTGTCGATCACCTGCCGGGATACGCCTAGCACCTCCTGCTTCACGCGAGGATCGTAGCTGACCACGCCCCCCATGAGCACCGCGCTCGCCCCGCTCACGTCCGCCACCGACGAGGCGATCATCCCGCCGGTCAGGCTCTCGGCCGTGCCCAGGGTCCTGCCCGCCGCCGCGAAGCGGGCGACCACCCGCTCGCTGATCTGCGCAAGCCGCGTCACGCCGCTCACCGTCCTTTCCAAAATTCTGCGAGCCGGACCGGTCAGCGAAGACCGCCGGCAAACAACGCGCGGTTTCTCCAGAAATAATCCGCGCCGCTCCACAGCGTCATCGCCATGGCCAGCCCCAGAAGCGCCCCGTTCAGCGCCGGAACGCGAAGCCAGCCGATGGCGCTCAGCAGGTAGGCGACGAGCATGACCATCTGCGTACAGGTTTTGATCTTGCCCAGCTTGCCGGCCGCGATCACCTTGCCCTGCTCAACCGCCACCAGGCGCAGGCCGTCCACCGCCAGCTCACGGAAGAGCACCACCACGCAGGTCCACGCGGGAATCCATCCCTGCCCACACAGGCTGATCATGGTGGACAGCACCAGCAGCTTGTCCGCCACGGGGTCCATAAATTTGCCGAAGTTGGTCACGATCCTGTAGCGGCGTGCCATCCAGCCGTCCGCCCAGTCCGTCAGGCTGCCCGCCAGGAACAGCGCCAGCGCCGCGCCATAGGACCAGGGCGCGCCAAGGCAGATCATCAGCACGATCAGCGGAACCAGTCCGACCCGCAGGAGGGACAATCGATTGGGCCAGTTCATAGCTTCTCCCCCGTCAGATCATAGGTATCCGCGCCGGTGATGCGCGCCGTGACGAAGCAGCCGATATCCGCCTCGCAGGCGCCGCTCACGCGGATGACGCCGTCGGTCTCCGGAGCTTCGGCTGCGGAGCGCGCCACGGCCAGGCCGTCCGCGCCCACACTCTCCACCAGCACGCGCTCCTCGCAGCCCACGCGCAGCCGGTTGCGCTCCAGCGAGATGGCCTGCTGCGCCGTCATCAGCCGGTCCAGCCGCCGCTGCTTCACGTCCTCGGGTACCTGATGGGCCATGGCGGCGGCGGGGGTGTCGTCCTCCGCCGAATAGCAGAACGCGCCCAGCCGGTCAAAGCGCACGTCCCGCACGAATTCCATCAGGCGCTCGAACTGCTCCTCCGTCTCACCGGGGAAACCGGTGATGAAGGTGGTGCGCAGCGTAAAGCCCATCTCCCGCGCCTTTTTGAGAAACGCGCGGGTCTGGTCGATATCGCCCCGACGGTTCATGCGGCGAAGCAGCTCCGGGTCGGCATGCTGGAGCGGCAGGTCCAGGTAGCGGCAGATGTTGGGCCGCGAGGCCATGGCCTCCAAAAGGGCATCATCCACCTCGTCGGGATAGCAGTAGAGCACGCGCAGCCACTCCACGCCGGGGATGTCCGCCGCGCGGACCATCAGTTCCGGCAGCAGGCTGCGCCCGTGCGTGTCCATACCGAAGCGCGAGGTATCCTGCGCCACCAGCACATGCTCCTTCACGCCCTGGTCCGCCAGAGCGCGGATCTCGTCCAGCACGCTTTGCATGTCGCGGGAGCGGAACCCGCCGCGGATGAGCGGAATGGCGCAGTAGGCGCAGCGGTTGTCGCACCCGTCGGCGATGCGCACATAGGCCGTGTACGGCGCGGTGGTGAGCACGCGCTCGCCGCACAGCACCTTGGCGTCCGGCGCGCAGTAGCTGGGCCGCTTGCCCGCCAGCGCTTCCTCGATGGCGCGGGGCAGCATGGGGTACTGGCTCACGCCCAGGACCAGGTCCACCTCCGGCATCTCCTGCAAAATGGCCTGCTCATAGCGCTGCGTGAGACATCCGGTGGCCGCCAGCAGCTTGAGCCGCCCCTCCTGCTTATACCGGGCCAGAGAGAGCAAGGTGTCGATGCTCTCCTGCTTGGCCGGCTCGATGAAGCCGCAGGTGTTGACGATCAGAATATCCGCTTCGCGCTCGTCGGCGGTGATGCGGTAGCCCGCCTTGCGCAGAATGCCCAGCATCAGCTCGGTATCCACGCGGTTTTTGCTGCACCCAAGGGAAACGACGCCTACGCTGTACACCGTCCCTTTCCCTCCCATCGCTTCTTGAAGGATCGACGCGCACACACGTTTGTCTCTCCTGGCGTTATTTTACCATAGTTTTATCAGAATGCAACCCACCGCCGCGGCTTCCGGGCCCATTTGCGCTTTTTCGGAATTTCCATAAAAAATTGACTTCCTCCCCCTGGGTGTGATACGATGTTTTGGGTCGGCGTTTAAGCGCCGCGCGCAGGAAGGGAAGGGCGCAGGCATGGAAAAGGACCTGACGCGGGATGCCGCACATGAGCACCTGCCCCGCTGGGACGGACCGCTCGCGCACCCGTTTTACAGCAAGGTGCTCAAGCGTGGCCTGGACTTTGCACTGGCGATCATCTTTCTCTTTCCCTGCCTTGTGGTGATGCTGCCCATCGCCGCGGCGGTCAAGTGCACGTCGCGCGGGCCGGTATTCTACCGGGCGCTGCGCGGCGGATACCACAACCGGCCTTTTTTCATTCTGAAATTCCGCACCATGGTGGTGGGCGCGGACCAGTACGCTTCCACCACGGCGCTGGACGATCCCCGGGTAACGCGGGTGGGGCGTGTGCTTCGGCATAGCAAGCTGGACGAGCTGCCCCAGCTGTTCAATATCCTCAAGGGGGAGATGTCCTTCATCGGGCCCCGGCCGGAGCTTTTGCGCTATACCATGCGCTATACGCCCGAGCAGCAGTGCATCCTCTGGGTGCGCCCCGGCATCAGCGACCCCAGCTCCATCCGCCTGATCAGTTTGGACGAGCTGGTGGGTCACGACGACCCGGAGGAACGCTACGAAACCCAGATCCTTGCTGAAAAAAACCGCATGCGCGTGGCATACGCGCGCAGCCAGTCCTTCGGACTGGACGCGAAAGTGTTTTGGGACACGCTATTGTGCGTACTGAAGAAGAACCTCGACAGGGAACCGTCCGCGCGGCGCGAGACGCCCGCGCGGCAAGGAGGTAACCGATGAACTGCCAAAAGAGTCTGGATCTGGCCTACAAGATCCGCCTTCACGCGCTGGAGATGACCAGCCGCGGGGGTACCTCGCACATCGCCAGCATCTTTTCCATGGCGGATCTGGTGGCCGTGCTCTATGCCGACGTGCTGCACTACGACCCCCACAACCCGCGCATGCCCGGCCGCGACCGGCTGCTCCTGAGCAAGGGCCACGCGGGCGCGGGCATCTATGCGGCGCTGGCGGAAAGCGGCTTTTTTCCCGTGGAGGAGCTGCTCACCCACTGCCAGAACGGCAGCCGCCTCAGCGGGCATGTCAGCCACAAGGGCGTGCCGGGGGTGGAGGCCTCCACGGGCTCGCTGGGTCAGGGCCTGCCCATGGCCATGGGCATGGCGATGGCCGCGAAGCTGAACCATGAGGATCACCGCATATACTGCATCATCGGCGACGGCGAGTGCGACGAGGGCGCCATCTGGGAAAGCGCGCTCATCGCCCACCAGTATAAGCTGGACAACTTCATCGTGACCATCGACTTCAATAAAATCCAGTCCCTGGCCCCGGTGGAGGAGACGATCGCGCTGGAGCCGCTGGACGAAAAATGGCGCGCCTTCGGCTGGCACGTCATCCGCGTGGACGGGCATGACCACGAGGCGCTGCACCGCGCCTATGAGGAGGCCCGCGGCGCGATGGGCGGCGGCAAGCCCGTCGTGGTCATCGCCGATACGGTGAAGGGCAAGGGCGTGAGCTTTATGGAGCATTCCGTGCTGTGGCATTACCGCACCGCGCGCGGCGAGGAATACGAAGCGGCGCTGAAAGAACTGGAGGCCGGCAAGCCATGAGAGACACCTTCACCCGCTGCCTGGAAGCCTACGCCGAAGCGCACCCCGAGCTGGTGCTGGTCACCGGCGATCTGGGCTTTGGCGTGCTGTTTCCTTATATGAAGAAATTCCCCGACCGCTTCATCAACGCCGGCATTTCGGAGCAGGCCATGATGAGCATGGCCGCCGGCATGGCGCTGGAGGGAAAGACGGTGGTGGTCTATTCCATCGGCAACTTCCCCACGCTGCGCTGTCTGGAGCAGATCCGCAACTGTTGCGCCTACCATGAGGCGAACGTGAAGATCGTGTGCGTGGGCGCGGGCTTTGTCTACGGCACGCTGGGCATGACGCACCACGCCACCGAGGACATGAGCGCGCTGCGCCTCCTGCCGGGCGTGAAGGTATACGCGCCCGCCGACGGCGTGGAGACCGAGGCCGTGATGGGGCCCTTCCTCAGCGAGCCGGGCGTGGCCTACCTGCGCATCGGCCGCGGCGGCGAACCGCATTTTCACGAGGACGGTTCCCTGGCCGGCTACCGCTGCGGGCAGGCGCTGGAGCAGTTCCCCGGCACGGATGCCTATATTCTCACGGCGGGCGGCATTCTGGGCAGCGCCGTGGAAGCGGCGCATCTATTGGAGGCGGACGGCCTGCGCATCGGCGTGGCCAGCTTCCCCACCGTCAAGCCCCTGGACGAAGCCTACCTCGCGGCGCTGTGCGGCCGGGTGCCCGTGCTCTTCACGCTGGAGGAGCACACCATCGTGGGTGGCTTCGGCGGCGCGGTGTGCGAATACGTCTGCGGCCTGACCGGCCCGCGCCCCCGCGTGGTGCGCCTGGGCCTGAACGATACCTATTGCAGCATCGTGGGCAACCAGAGCTATCTGGAAAAGCACTTCGGCCTGGACGGCGAAGGCGTGGCCCGGCGCGTGCGTCAGGAATTGGGAAGGGCGTAAGAACAAACGTTACAGCATAAAGACAGGCCCCGCGGGCGAATCCCGCGGGGCCT
>CALVNG010000063.1 GCA_944349545.1 uncultured Eubacteriales bacterium | reverse complement strand
AGGAGGATCGCTGATATGAAAAAGCCACGGCTGTTCTTCAAGAAGTTCTACCTGGCCATCATCATGCTCTTCCTCTATATTCCCATCGTGGTGATGATCTTCCAGTCCTTCAACGCCGGCAAGAGCCGCGCCAAATGGGAAGGCTTTTCCATGCGCTGGTATGCAGAGCTGTTTCAGGACCGCTCCATCATGCAGGCGCTGCAGGTGACCATCGCCGTTGCGGTGATCGCCGCCATTGTCGCCACCATCCTGGGCACGCTTGCGGCCATCGGCATCTACAGCATGAAAAAACGGCCGCAGAGCGTGATGATGACGCTGACCAACATTCCCATGACCATGCCGGACATCGTAACGGGCATTTCGCTGATGCTTCTGTTCCTCTTTACGAAGGTGGAGCGCGGGCTGGTCACGATGATCATGGCGCATATCACCTTCAATACGCCTTATGTCATCCTGTCCGTCATGCCCAAGCTCAAGCAGATGAACAAGCACAGCTACGAGGCTGCGCTGGACCTGGGCGCGACCCCCGGCTATGCCCTGACCCACGTGATCATCCCCGAGATCCGCCAGGGCATCATCACCGGCGCCATGCTGGCCTTCACCCTCTCGCTGGATGACTTCACCATCAGCTACTTCACCACCAGCCCCATGGTGCAAAACCTCTCCACGCTCATCTATTCCAAGGCGCGCATCGGCATCGACCCGACGCTCAACGCCCTGAGCGCGCTGATGTTCGTGGCGCTGCTGGTGCTGCTCATCATCGTCAACCGCCGGACCGCTGACAACAGCCAAAAGGCGTGACGCATATCCCCAGAAACTTTAGGAGGTACTGTCATGAAAAAGTGGTTGGTTCTTCTGCTTTCCCTGGCTCTGCTTCTGCCCCTTGCCGCTTCGGCGCAGGAGGTCGTCAACGTCTACAACTGGGAGGACTACATCGACGAGGCCGTCCTGGACCAGTTTGAAGAAGAAACGGGCATCCACGTCAACTACATGCGCTTCACCACCAACGAGGACATGATGGTGTCCGTGCGCGCCAACCCCGGCGCCTACGACGTGATCTTCCCCTCCGAGTACTGCGTCGAGCGCCTCATCGCCGAAGATCTGCTGGCCGAGATCAACTATGACAACGTGCCCAACATGTCCTACACCCTGGAAAGCCTGCTCAATCCCGACTACGATCCCAACAACGCGCATTCCGTGCCCTACATGTGGGGCACCGTGGGCATCCTCTACAACACCACCATGGTGTCCGAGCCGGTCGATTCCTGGGGCATCCTGTGGGATACCGACTACATGAACAACGTCTTCATGCTTGACTCCATCCGCGATACCATGGGCGTCACCCTCAAGTACCTGGGCTACTCCATGAACACCCGTGATCCCGTGGCGCTGGAAGCCGCCAAGCAGAAGCTCATCGAGCAGAAGCAGAGCGGCGTGGTCAAGGCCTATCAGGTGGATGAAACCAAGGACAAGATGGTCGCAGGCGAGGCCGCGCTGGCCGTGATGTGGTCCGGCGATGCGCAGTATGCCATCGACCTCAACTCCGACCTGGCCTATGCCATCCCCAAGGAAGGCAGCAACGTCTGGGTGGACTGCATGGTGATCCCCAAGACCGCCAAGAACAAGGAGAACGCCGAGGCCTTCATCAACTTCCTTTGCCGCCCGGACATTGCGCAAAAGAACTGCGAGGCCATCTGGTACTCCACGCCCAACACCGAGGCCATCGAGCTCATGGGCGAGGAATACACCTCCAACACCACCATGAACCCCTCTGCCGAGGACGTGGCCAACTGCGAGTATTTCCATGACATTCAGGACTTCATCGCCATCTACAACGCTCTGTGGCAGGAAGTCAAGAACGCCAAGTAAAACACGCACCAGGCTTTAGAAAAGGCCCGACGCACCGGATTTGACGGTGCGCCGGGCTTTTGGGCATGGGAGGGATGGTCTATGCGGGAAAGCATTCATAACACCGCAAACGGCAAAATTCATTTCTGGCTTTCCGAAAGCATCAGCAGCAATCGTTTAACGCTGGTGTTTCTGCCGGGGCTGACAGCCGATCACAGGCTGTTTGAGAGGCAGACCGCGCAGTTTGAAAACAGGTACAACGTGCTTGTGTGGGATGCGCCGGGCCATGCCGCCTCCTGGCCGTTTGCGCTTACCTTCAGCCTGATGGATGAGGCGCGCTGGCTGGAGGAAATTCTCCGTGCGCAAGGCATCGAATACCCTGTTCTCGTCGGCCAGTCCATGGGCGGATACGTAGGGCAAGCCTATTGCGAGCTGTATCCCGACAGAATCAAGGGCTTTGTGTCCATCGACTCCGCCCCGCTGCAAAGGAGCTATACCACCGGCCCGGAGATCTGGCTTCTGAAAAGAATGGAGCCGCTCTACCGGATCATCCCGTGGAAACTTCTGCTTCGATGGGGAACGGCAGGTGTCGCCGCAACCGAATACGGACGCAGGCTGATGAGCGACATGATGCGGACCTATGACGGACATCAGGAACGGTACGCAAGCCTGGCCGGGCATGGATACCGCATGCTGGCCGAAGCGATGGAAGCCAACCTTGGATACCGCATTCCCTGTCCGGCGCTGCTTATCTGCGGAGAAAAGGACCGCGCTGGATCGTGCGTTCGTTATAACCGGGCCTGGCACCAAACGGCTGGCATACCGCTGGCATGGATTCCCCATGCGGGCCATAACGCAAACACCGACGCGCCCGAGGCCGTCAACGGCCTGCTGGAGCGTTTTGCCGCCGGACTGCAAGGGCCGAAGCCCCTTACATCACACCCCGGAAGCCCTTGCCGATGATCTCCGTGGAATTGGTGATGAGCACAAAGCTGTGCGGGTCGATTTCGCGGGTATACTGGCGCAGTTTGATCGCCTGATAGCGGTTGACTACGGTAAGGATCACCGTCTTGTCCTCGTGGGTATAGGCGCCCTCGCCGCGCAGTTCCGTGGCGCCGCGTCCCAGTACGGTCACGATGAAATGCACGATTTCTCCGGGCTTGGCGGTGATGATCTGGAAGCATTTGTGAACCTTGATATTTTCCAGCACCATATCCACGATCACGGATTTCAGCACCAGGCCCAGCATGCTGAACAGGCCGGTCTCCATACCGAAGGCCACGCATGCCGCCACGGTGATCAGAAAGTCCACGCACAGAAGGCAGTTGCCGATATTGACGTTGGTGTGACGCTTGAGAATCATGGCCACGATGTCCGTGCCGCCGCTGGAGGCCTGCATATTGAACAGGATGGCGCTGCCCACGGCCGGAAGGCCCACCGCAAAGATCAGCTCAAGCAGCGGCTGGCTGGTCATGGGCCCATCCATGGGCACAATGTATTCCAGGCCCCAGGTGGCACAGGACAAAAGCAGGCTGGTATAGGCCGTGCGGACCCCGAAGGAGCGTCCGAACACAGCGAATCCCAGCGCCAGCAGAGCCATGTTGATGATAAACACAAAAGCGCCGGCCGACAGATTCGGAACGTAGTGCGCCAGCACGATGGAAATGCCGCTGACCCCGCCGGTGGAAAAATTGTTGGGGAACTTGAAAAAATATACGCCTACAGCGATCAGCAGCGTGCCAATCGTCAGCATGGCGTAATCCTTGAGGGTCTGCGTCCAGGATTCGTTTTTCATGCGTCTGCGCCCCCATATCGCTTTTGTGGTTTCACAGGCGTTATTTTATGCTATCATATAAAGAAATGCAATCCCCTATTGCATTTTAAGGAGGTTTTTTACAGATGTCCCCTGTGTCTCTGGCTTTTCTGGGCACGATGTTCACCTTTTTGGCCACTGCGCTGGGAGCCGCCACGGTTTTCTTATTCAAAAAGGATATTCCGCACGGCATGCAGCGGGCCTTTCTGGGCTTCGCCGCCGGCGTGATGATCGCCGCTTCGGTGTGGTCGCTGCTGATTCCAGCCATGGAAATGGCGGAAAATGCGGGTTCGCCTGCCTGGATTCCCACAGCTGGCGGCTTCGTGCTGGGCGCAGCGTTTCTGCTCGTGCTGGACCGTCTGCTCCCTCACCTGCATCCCGGAAGCAGCGAGCCGGAGGGAATGAAAAGCTCTCTGGCGCGTACCACCATGTTGGTGCTGGCGGTTACGCTGCACAACGTCCCCGAAGGGCTGGCGGTGGGCCTGGCTTTCGGGCTGGCGGGCGAAAGCAGCGCCATGTCCCTTTCCGGCGCGTTGGCGCTTTCTCTGGGCATGGCGCTGCAAAACTTCCCCGAAGGCGCCGCGATTTCCCTCCCTTTGAAAAAAGAGGGCCTGAGCAACACGCGCAGCTTTGTCTACGGGGCGCTTAGCGGCATTGTCGAGCCCATTGCGGGCGTGCTGGGCGTGCTGGCCGCGGGCGCTGTGACCGGCATCATGCCGTGGCTTTTGGCCTTTGCCGCAGGTGCGATGATCTACGTGGTGGTGGAAGAACTGATCCCTGAAGCCAATCTGGGCGAGCACAGCCATACCGGGACGTTAAGCGTGATGCTGGGCTTTCTTGTGATGATGGTGCTGGATGTGGCTCTGGGCTAAATATCAGATGGAAAACTCTACCTTCACCACCCGCCCCAGGAAGCTTACATCCGGCAGGGAACAGGTTTCCGCAGCGTATTCGCGGTCGTAGCTTTGCAAAAGCACGCTCAGCGCGTCGAGCTTCTTGACCTTGCGTAGATAGCGGTGCTGGTTATGCTCTACCAGCATCACCGCCCCGTCGATGGGACTGCCGGAAGGAACGATCAGGCACAGGTCGTCGCGCAGGATGCGAAAGCCGCGCATGCTGTCATCCGGAGCCACGAGATAAAAGACCTTGTCCGGTGCGGCTCCCTCGATGCGGCCGTCCATCACGGGTAGCAGGCGATGATCCACCTCTTTGAGCACGCCGTTGTACACCGGCACACGCTTGAGTACGCTGGTCAGCGCATCCAGCCATACGCCGCCGGATACCGGCTTGTCGCTCTGATAGACGGCTTCGCTCTCGGCAGGTTTCTCCGCCTGGCGCTGCTGCTGCGCCGGCCGGGGCGCGGGCTTGGGCGCGACGGTTTCCAGATCAACCGTCGCGGCGATGTCGTCTAGGGAAAAGCCTTCCTCGTTATGTTCCTTCAATCCGATTTTTTTAAGGATGCGCCGCGCCTGATCGTCGGCGATGATGCGCCGGCCTTCCTCCACATCCTTGAGATACCCCTCGCTGACGCCGCCGATTTTGGCGACCTGCTTCAGCGTCATGTTTCTGCGCAGGCGTTCGGTGCGCAGCAAATCTCCCAAACGGCTCATAGACCAGATGCTCCTTTCCGTCCGGCATCCATTATAGCACGGCATGCGGCGTTTGAACAGAATCAAACGCCGCTTTTCTTCTTCTTGAAAGGTCTGTCGGTCCGCCGTATAATAGAGAAAGATCAAGCCAAATGGGAGGATTCAGCCATGTATGATTTACGGATGAGCCGGGGCGCTTCCACGGTTGTGAATACATGTGCAGGCGTTCAGCCGGGAGAGCAGGCGCTTATCATCGCGGAGCATTCCAAAACGGGCATTGCGGAGAGCCTGGCCGCCGCCGTATATGCCGCGGGGGCCGAGGCGACCATCGCGCTGATGACCCCGCGCGAACTGGACGGACAGGAGCCGCCCGCTGCCATCGCAGCAGCCATGCGCGCCTCGGATGTGTTCCTCTGTGCGGTCAGCCGCTCCATCACCCATACGCACGCGGTAAAGGAGGCGACGGCAGCAGGAGCCCGTGGGCTGGTGCTGACCCAGTTTACCGACGAAATGCTGGTTCGCGGCGGCATCCGGGCGGATTTCCGCGCCATTGCTCCGCGCTGCCGCGCCATGGCCGCCGCGCTGGCGGGGAGCGATTGCGTTACCCTGACAACGCCGCAGGGCACCGATCTTTCCTTCAGCGCGAAAGGACGCAGGGGCAACGCGCTCTACGGCGTGGTGGAAAAGGGACAGTTCTCCACCATTCCCACGATTGAGGCCAACGTCTCTCCGCTGGAGGGAACGGCCAACGGGCGCATCGTGGCGGACGCGAGCGTGCCCTACCTTGGCATCGGCGTTTTGAAGGAGCCGGTCCGCTGCGAAGTCAGGAACGGCTTCATCGTGTCCATGACGGGCGGAGAGCAGGCGCGTCTCCTGCAAAACGACCTGCTTTCCCGAAATGACCCCAACGTATTCAACATCGCGGAGCTGGGCGTGGGTATGAATCCGTGCTGCTCGTTTATGGGCTTCATGCTTGAGGACGAGGGCGTGGAGGGCTCGGTCCACATCGGCATCGGAACCAGCATCACGCTGGGCGGCACGGTCAAGGCCGCGTGCCATTACGACCTGATCATGACCGGCGCCACGCTGGCGGCGGACGGTCAGACGCTGATCGAAAACGGGCGGCTGTGCCTGTAAGCCGCTGTATTCGAAGCAGCCGTTGAATCCCGCGTGTCCCATCCCGGGTTGAACACGCGCAAAAAGAGCCCATCCTGAAGGATAGGCTCTTTTTGCATGCGGATATTTACTTGCTGACTTCCTCGATGGCCACGGCCACAGCCACAGTCGCTCCGACCATGGGGTTGTTGCCCATGCCGATAAGGCCCATCATTTCCACGTGCGCAGGCACGGAGGAGGAGCCGGCGAACTGCGCGTCGGAGTGCATGCGGCCCATGGTGTCAGTCATGCCATAGCTGGCGGGGCCGGCTGCCATGTTATCGGGATGCAGGGTACGGCCGGTGCCGCCGCCGGAGGCCACGGAGAAGTACTTCTTGCCGTTTTCAACAGCCCACTTCTTGTATGTGCCAGCCACGGGATGCTGGAAGCGGGTGGGGTTGGTGCTGTTGCCGGTGATGGAGACATCGACGTCCTCCAGGCGCATGATGGCCACACCCTCGGTTACGTCGTCGCAGCCGTAGCAGCGCACCATGGCCTTCTCGCCGTCGGAATAGGCAGTTTCCTTGACCACCTTGACCTCGCCGGTCTTGTAGTCCATCTGGGTCTGAACGTAGGTGAAGCCGTTGATGCGGCTGATGATGTAAGCCGCGTCCTTGCCCAGGCCGTTGAGGATGACGCGCAGGGGCTCCTTGCGCACCTTGTTGGCGGTGCGGGCGATGCCGATGGCGCCCTCGGCGGCGGCAAAGCTCTCATGACCGGCCAGGAAGGCGAAGCACTTGGTTTTTTCGCTCAGCAGCATGGCGCCCAGGTTGCCATGTCCCAGGCCCACGGCGCGCTGATCGGCCACGGAGCCGGGGATGCAGAATGCCTGCAGGCCTTCGCCGATGGCGGTGGCGGCCTCGGCGGCGGTCTTGCAGCCCTTCTTGAGGGCGATGGCCGCGCCCAGCGTGTACGCCCACACGGCGTTTTCAAAAGCGATGGGCTGCACGCCGCGGACGATGCCGTCCACATCGACGCCCTTGTCCTTTACAAACTGCGCCATCGAATCCAGATCGGTGAAGCCGTACTGCTTGAGGACGCCCTCAATCTTGCCGATTCTTCTTTCGTATCCTTCAAAAGTAGCCATTTTCACTCACCTCTTAACAAATTCGGATTACTGATGACGGGGGTCGATGTACTCGGCAGCCTCGGCGAAGCGGCCATAGGTGCCGACGTTCTTTTCATAGGCTTCCTTGGGATCGACGCCCTTCTTGATGGCTTCCATCATCTTGCCCAGGTGGACAAACTGGTAGCCGATAACCTCATGGTCCTTGTCCAGAGCCAGCTTGAGCACATAGCCCTCGGCCATCTCCAGGTAACGCACGCCCTTCTTAAGGGTTCCGTACATGGTGCCCACCTGGCTGCGCAGGCCCTTGCCCAGGTCCTCAAGACCCGCGCCGATAACCAGGCCGCCCTCGCTGAAGGCGCTCTGCGTCCGGCCATAGGCAATCTGCAGGAACAATTCGCGCATGGCGGTGTTGATGGCGTCGCAAACCAGGTCCGTATTGAGGGCTTCCAGCACGGTCTTGCCGGGCAGAATCTCAGCGGCCATGGCGGCGGAGTGGGTCATGCCGCTGCAGCCGATGGTCTCCACCAGGGCCTCCTGGATGATGCCTTCCTTAACGTTGAGGGTCAGCTTGCAGGTGCCCTGCTGGGGAGCGCACCAGCCGATGCCGTGCGTCAGGCCGCTGATATCCTTGATCTCGCGGCTCTGCACCCACTTGCCCTCTTCGGGGATGGGAGCCGGGCCATGGTTGGGGCCCTTTTTGACGCATACCATTTCCTCGACTTCTCTTGAATATTGCATTGATTGTATCCTCCTGTTCCAACATAGTGTGTGATGCGGACACATACATGTATAGTATAGCACAGATTTTCGTTTGTAAAAAGTGGTTGTGCGAAAATTTGATGGGTTTTTGTCATTCGCGCGGTCCGTCATTGGCTTACCGGCAAAGAGGGATGCCCGGACCCCCGAAGGGGACCGGGCATCGGACTGCCGACAAAGTGCGGGGTGCAGGGGTCTCAGGCCCCTGCCGGGATTTGGGGCAGATCCCAAGCCCTTATGCCGCAGCATTTTTCGCGAGCGTTGCGAGCATCCGATGGACGCAAGAAACGCGGTTTTTCCCAAAATCAGGGTTTTAACGGTCTGAGGCCCGGCCCCCCGAAGGGGACCGGGCCTCGTTTGTTGGAGGGGGTGAGAGGGAACCCACCCAATGGTCCTGTCTGCAAGGATCGGCTACTTCCCGACAGAGGTTAGTATTTTCTAACCACCGTCATGATAACCGATTTTCCCTATGGTGTCAACCCCAAAAAACCTTTTTTTCATAAAAAATTGTTCTACTGTCCAAAGCGCGCCAGCGTCGCATCCCTCCATCCGCGAAGCGCCTCGCTCCATTGGCTTTCCGGTCCGTAATACGCCTCAAAGGTCGCCTGTATGGCCTGCCGTACGCTTAGCGCGCCCGCGCGGATATCAGCCTTCATCGCATCCGAAAAAGGGATTTCGTGATGATAGTCAATGGCGCCACGTACAAAAGCATCTCTGTCCTCTGCCTGCCAGCGGACAAACCAGCCTTCTTCCTCAACCCTGTACCACAGGAAGCGGATGCCTTCCTCCCCTGCATGGGAGCCCCGCGCCGAGGTGAAGGGGGTCCGCGCTTCGACAAATGGCAGCAGCACGTAGTTCCACTCTGGATATGCCGCGTCATGGAAAACCAGAAACGATGCTTCGTCCTGTTCCATGGGGGCATAAACGAACCGGTCCGCATCCGCGAGGGCATAGCCAAACGTACCGGTAAGAAGCTCATACGCCTGTGCGGCCTGTGCCGCCGTATCCGGGGCCAGCTCGTTCAGGGGAAGAAATGCCACGTCGAAGTCCTGGGCGCTTGCCAGCGCGCGGTCCAGCAGCGTTTCAGTGCGGGCCTCGGAAGCCGCGTTGCTCGCCTGTATGCGCGCTATGTCCGTTTCGTCGGATGTCCGGCGGTTAAAGCGGAGTACGTACATTTCCGGGAGCATGCGAATGCTGAGAACACCCTCATAGGCGGATTCTGTCATGGTATATCTCAGCTGTACACATCGTTCATTGCCATACCAGGCGTCCGAGCCGAAGGAAATCGTATCAAAGGATTCCTGTAGCACCGCGTTTGCCCATCGCAGCACAAAATCGGCGATCTGCTCGCTGTAGGTATCGTGGGAACCGTATGTGGGATTGGCGGGAAGCTTCTCCCCGGATTGAAGAAGCGCACCCCAGGCTGTGCCATCCTCGATTTCCCAGATTCGCCCTTCCCGATCAAAGCAGAGCGTGAACAGACCTCCCTCTTCTCCCCGCGGCGGCCAGACGCTCACATGCCACATTTCCGATTCCCCGCCGTCCATCACCCGCCATTCCAGCCTGTCAAGGCCGGATGCAAGGGAGGGCGCGCTCCGCCACGGTCCTGAGGAAAGGAGTTCCTTGGCATACGCCTCCGCCTCCTGCGCCGTGCTGACGGCGCGCCGCTCCACCGCCGGTCCGTCCCATTGCGGCATGACCGGTTCCGAAAGCGGGGGCAGCAGCTCCGATGTGCCGAAGGCAAACACCGTTCCCGCGCAGGCAACGCAAAGCGCCGCTGCGCACAGCCACCCAAGCGCTGCACGCGCGTCCACAATGGCTCGCAGGCGGCGTTTGATATGCCGGCCCTTCATGGTCATCCCCGTAGCCAGCACAGCTATTTCCGGGCTGCAGCGCCGCGCGGCGTTCAGCGCCAGCGTGCTTGCATACCGGATGCGCTCCTCATCGCTCATGGGCCGGATCACACGTTCGTCACAGGCCATCTCCTGATCGCTCCGGGACAGCCGCGCAGCCAGCCATACCAGCGGGTTGAACCAGTGAACTGCGCAACAGGTGTTTCTCACCAGCCCCCACCACGAATCGCCGGCCTTTTTATGGCACAGCTCATGCGTGAGCACCGCAAGAAGGTCTTCCTCCTTAAGCGTCAAGGGAAGGGCAATGTAGGGTCTAAGCACCCCAACCAGGCATGGCCCCGGCAACGGGTCCACCCAATAGACAGGCACGGGGCGAATCCCGCGCTCCTTGCACAGCGCCCTGTAACGCGCCAGCCTTTCGCCGCCGAGCGGCTCAACCCGTCCGCGCCGCAGTGCGAGCAGAAAGCGCGTGTTCCGCCACGTCATCCAGCCCGCTACCGCCAGCGCCACGGCGACATAGGCGGCCAGCAGCTGCCTTGCCGTACGGCCGCCGCGGATGTCGTAGGAGACATCCCAAAGGGTTTCGGAAAGGCCCATGGTGCGCGCGCCATCATGGTCTTCTGCGGCTGAAGCAAGTTCCCCGACCGCGTCCGCAGCGCGTACCCTCACCTGCTCCGCGATGGGCCGCACCGCCAGATTGACCGAGTAGGCGGGACGGAGCTCGTTCATCATGGGGTTGGGCAGGGAAATGGGAAGCAGCAGCCGCGACGCTACCAGCAGCCAGGCAAAGCAGATCAGGCGGCTGGTGAATTTCGGGCGCAAAAAGCGCCGAAGCGGAAGCATCAGCAGAATCATGACGCTGCCGGTCAGTGTGGCTTCGATGAGAAAGTTAAACACCGTTGCGGCTCTCATGGGTTCACCTTCTTTTGCAGATTGACACATACTTCATTGCCGATTCCGGGCATGTACATGGGGCATGGTTCCAAATTGCGAATCCACCTGTTGTATATATGTCCACCTGCATTATACACAAACGTTTTACATTTGTCAACCCATTTCAAATGCCATTGAATGCGCAGAAAAACCGGGCGCCGGCATATAGCCAGCGCCCATCGCTTGTTATGTCCACAGCGTTCAGGGAAGCCTGGGTTCAATCGTCCTGTGGGTCAGTTCGATTTCCCCGCTGTCCAGCTGCGCCACGGTCTGTCCGCTACCATACAGGCGGTATTTGTAGGTGCACAGGCCTTCCATCCCCATGGGGCCGCGCGCATGCAGCTTGCCTGTAGCGATGCCAACCTCCGCACCCAAGCCATAGCGGAAGCCGTCCGAGAAGCGCGTGGAGCAGTTGAGAAACACATCCGCGCTGTCCACACGGCGCATGAAAAACTCCGCGTGCGCGCGATCCGTTGTGATGATGCAGTCCGTATGGTGCGAACCATAGCGGTTAATGTGCGCCACCGCCTCTTCCAGACTGTCTACCACACGGATGGAGAGGACAGCATCCAGATATTCCGTAGCCCAGTCCTCCTCCGTGGCCGGGTCGCAGGCGATCAGCGCGCGCGTCCGCTCATCGCCGCGCAGGGCGATGCCCTTATCGCGCAGCAGCCGTGCCGCCTCAGGCAAGAATTCTGCCGCCGTGCCGGCATGAACCAGCAGCGTTTCCGCAGCATTGCATACGGAAAGGTTCTGCGCTTTGCTGTCCACCGTTACCCGCAACGCTAGATTCAGGTCGCACGGGTCGTCCACATAGACATGGCACAGTCCCTCGGCATGACCCAAAACCGGTATTTCGCTGTTTTGCATGATATAGCGTACAAAGGCGTTGCTGCCGCGAGGGATGATCAGATCAATCCATTCGTGCTGGCGCAGCATTTCCTGCACGTCCTCGCGGGAATGCAAAAGAGCGCACCAGCCCTCCGGCAGTCCGCACTCCCCTGCCGCCTTGACGATCAGCCCGGCCAATGCCTCATTGGTTCGCGCCGCCTCGCGCCCGCCCTTGAGCAAAACGGCGTTGCCGCTCTTAAGGCACAGCGAGGCGATCTGCACCAGCGCGTCCGGCCGGCTTTCAAAAATAACGCCCACTACCCCGATGGGGCAGCTCACGCGGTACAGGTCCAGCCCCGGCGACAGCTCCTTGGCATACTGCACCGTACCGAGCGGATCGGGCAACGCGGCCAGGGAGCGAAGCCCCTCCGCCATACCGGCGCATTTGGCATGTGTCAGCTTGAGGCGGCTGAGCAGCGGCGCGCTCAGTCCCTCCGCTGTCGCGGCTTCTACATCGGCCGCGTTGACAGCCAGCAGATCGTCCACTCGGCTCTCGATTTCCCGCGCGATTGCTTCCAGCGCCCGGTTTCGCGCTTCCAGGCTGACCCCCGCCAGCGAAAAAGACGCTTCGCGCGCGCGGCGCGCTACGCTTTCAATGGTGTCCGGCATGGAATCGTCCTCCTTCACGTAAACATAGCATCATTATAAGCCGCTGCTTCGCCCTTGGCAAGTGCTTGCGCTTTCATACACGGCCGTGCTATAATATCATGCTGTGGGAAAGACCCGGAAAGGAGGTTTCCGCCATGCCGCACCAGCGGGGTATTAAGCCTGTCGCGCAGAACAAAAAGGCGTATCACGACTACTTCGTGGAGGAAACCTACGAATGCGGTCTTTGCCTCAAGGGCACAGAGGTCAAGAGCATGCGTCAGGGCCGGGTCAACCTCAAGGAGAGCTTTGCCATGGTGCGCGGGACAGAGGTGTTTGCCGAGGGCATGCACATCAGCCCCTACGAGCAGGGCAGCTTTTCCAACAGCGATCCGCTCCGCCCCAAAAAGCTGCTCCTGCACAAGAGCGAGATCCGCAAGCTCAGCGGCCTGGTGAGCCGGCAGGGCTACACGCTGATTCCCCTAAAGGTTTACCTTAAGGACGGGCGGATGAAGCTGGAGCTGGGCCTTTGCCGGGGCAAGCACCTGCACGACAAGCGCGACGCCGCCGCCGCGCGCGATGCCAAGCGGGAGATGGAACGTGCCCTCCGTCAGCATGAATAGGCGGTATACATGGGGGTGTTCTGGTTTCGACGGGAGTGAATGAATACACGGTAAGCGAGCCGCGGACCCTGCACCGCGCAACAACGGGGAAAAACAATAACTGACAATAGCGAATACGCTTTCGCGGCGTAATGCCGCGCGCCGTCCCTGACCGCCCGCTGGTCAGGCAAACGGTGTCATTGAAGCGGGGAACGAGCGCGCCAAAGCTTTGAGGCGCCGCCCGTAAAAATGAAGCTACCGTAGCCGCAAGCCCGCCATGGGGCGTGCGGCGAGGGGAATCCCAAAACCATGGATGCGCTCGGAGAAAACCGTGCAGGCATGCTTTCGGACGGGGGTTCGATTCCCCTCACCTCCACCACAATTTGTCTGAAAACTACGGTTTTCAGACTTTTTTATTGTCCATTTTTAACACAAATCGTCTGAAAAAGCAA
>CALVNG010000062.1 GCA_944349545.1 uncultured Eubacteriales bacterium | reverse complement strand
GGCTGATTCTGGCGCTGATTGCCTCCGAGGTGGCCATGCTGCTCATCGGGCCGCGGGTTCTGCCGGTGCTTCGCAAGTTCAAGTTCGGACAGACCATCTATGAGCTGGGCCCCAAGAGCCACCGCACCAAACAGGGCACGCCCACCATGGGCGGGCTGATGTTCGCGGCGGTTTCGTGCGTGGTCGCCCTTTTGATCGTATCCTTTGATACCTGGTACGGCGGATGGGACTTTGCGCTGGCGCTGGTGCTGGTGTCGCTCCTGAGCATGCTCATCGGCTTTGTGGACGACTTTATCAAGGTGGTGAAAAAGCGCAACCTCGGCCTGATCTGGTGGCAGAAGATCATCGGCCAGGTGCTGGTATCGGTCGGGTTTTCGCTGTACTGCTATTTCAGCCCGCATGTGGGCAGCAGCATTCTGGTTCCCTTCTTCAACGTGGAGTGGGATCTGGGCCTGTTCTATGTGCCGCTGATGGCGCTTACGATGATCTTCATGATCAACAGCGCCAACCTTCAGGACGGGCTGGACGGGCTGCTTTCCAGCGTGACCGTCATCTCCAGCGCGGCCTGGGGTCTGATGGCCGTGTTTGTGGCCCTGGCGGGCGGCGCTTTCATGAGTCCGGAGCTTTTGGGCAACTACCGTCATCTGGCGGTGTTCGCCCTGGCGCTTTCGGGCGCGTGCATGGGTTTCCTGCGCTTTAACCACTACCCGGCGCTGGTTTTTATGGGCGATACGGGCAGCATGTTCATCGGCGGCGCGATGGTCGGCATGGCCATGCTCCTGCGCATGCCGCTGTACATGATCCTGATCTGCTTTACGCTGATCGCCTCGTCCATGAGCGTGATCATCCAGCGCATCTACTTCAAGGTGACCCACGGAAAGCGCATTTTCAAAATGTCGCCCATCCATCATCACTTTGAGCTCTCCGGCATGACGGAGGTGCAGATCGTGGCCATGTACGCCGTGGTGGCGGGCATGCTCAGCCTGGTGGCGCTGTTTTCGCTCAATGTGCTCCCGTAATTCCCCATTTCCTCCGGAGGTGGTTTGCAGATGAAATTGGCCAACAAGCGCATTCTGGTGGTCGGCATGGCGCGCAGCGGCGTGGCGGCTGCGCAGCTTCTTCTGGAAAACGGCGCGACGCCGGTG
Organism: uncultured Eubacteriales bacterium; assembly: GCA_944349545.1. Lineage (GTDB taxonomy): Bacteria > Bacillota > Clostridia > Christensenellales > Aristaeellaceae > Limiplasma. The sequence continues at coordinate 12,559 of CALVNG010000062.1, read as the reverse complement.
CTTTCGGACCGTAAGCGCGAGGATGCCTTTGGCGGCGAGCTGGACGTGCTGCGCGGCACGGCATGCGAGTTCCGCCTGGGGGAGGACCCCGTCAGGCTGCTTTCGGAGGCCGACGGCCTGGTCATCAGCCCCGGCGTGCCTATCGACGCGCCGGTGGTGCTGGCCGCGAAGGAGAAGGGCATCCCGATGGCGGGCGAGCTGGAGCTGGCCTGGTCGCTGCTTCAGGGCGAGGTGCTGGCCATCTCCGGCACCAACGGAAAGACCACCACCACCACTTTGCTTGGCAAGATCTTTGAAAACGCCGGCCGCGTCACCCACGTCGCGGGCAACATCGGCTATCCGCTGTCCGCCGTGGCCATGAAGAGCAAGAAGGACGATGTGGCGGTGGTCGAGGTGTCCAGCTTCCAGCTGGAGAGCATCAAAACCTTCCATCCCCGCGTGGCCGCGCTGCTCAATATCACCGAGGACCATCTCAACCGCCATGGCACCATGGCGCAGTACATCCGCCTCAAGCAGCGCCTCTTTGAAAACCAGACCGAGCGCGATTATGCCGTTTTGAACATGGACGACCCGGTACTCTTCAAGATGGCGGGCAAGCTCAAGAGCCAGGTGGCGTTTTTCAGCCGCACCCAGCCGGTGGAGAACGGCGCTTTTGTGGACGACGGCAAAATCGTGTGGCAGTGGAACGGCGCGCGCCGCGCCATCTGCGGTGCGGATCAGATTCTCATTCCCGGCCCGCATAACCTGGAGAACGCCCTGGCCGCCACGGCCATGGCCTGCGCCATGGGCGTGCCCGCGCCGGTCATCCGCCACACGCTGCAATCCTTTTCCGGCGTGGAGCACCGCATCGAAAAGGTGCGCGTGTTCCAGGGCGTGACCTACATCAACGACAGCAAGGGCACCAATGTGGACAGCACCATCAAGGCCGTGCAGAGCATGAAGGCACCCACGGTGCTTTTGCTGGGCGGCTATGACAAGCACACGGACTTCATGCCCCTGTGCCGCGAGATCATCGCCTCCGGCCGCATCGACGACGTGGTGGTGATGGGCGAGACCGCGCGCCAGATCCGCGAGCAACTGGAGGAGGCGGGCTATGACCGCATCACCCGGGCCTACAGCCTGCGCGACGCCGTGGACAAGGCGCGCGCCCTGGCCGTGTCCGGCGGCAATGTGCTGCTTTCGCCCGCGTGCGCCAGCTTTGACATGTTCCGCGACTATGAGCACCGGGGCGCGGTGTTCAAAGAGATCGTAAACGCCCTGAACTGACAGGATGCCCCTTCCCGGCGTGAAGGAGATGCACACCAAAGACGACGCATCTTTTGAACGGTTGGGAGGGGGTCTTTTGACACGGCAGCAACCTGTGACCGCCGGACGGTGTCTCAAACCCCGGCGCGCCGGCGTGGACCGGACGCTTCTGCTGATCCTTTCGCTGCTGATGATGTGCGGGCTTCTGGCGCTGTTCAGCGCCACCTACTATAAGGCGGTGGATGAGGGCGACGCGCTTCTGGAGGTGAAGCGTCAGCTGGTGGGCATCGGCCTGGGCGCGGTTTTGATGCTCATTACCAGCCGCATCCCCCATGGCTTCTGGGCGGATGCGCGCGTGGTGGTGGCGGGGCTGGCGGCGAGCATGATTCTGCTCGTGCTGGTGCTCATACCGGGCGTGGGCGTGTACCTCAACGGCTCGCGGCGGTGGCTTAGCATCGCGGGCATGAGCTTTCAGCCGTCCGAGGTGGCCAAGATTGCCTCGGTGATCTACCTCGCGGCCACGCTGAGCTATCGGCTGGAACGGCTGGAAAAGCTGTGGCGGGGGGTGGTGCCGCTGTTGATCGTGCCGGCGGTGATGTTCCTGCTCATTCTGGAGCAGCCAAACCTCTCCACCGCGGGCAGCATCATGATCGTGGCGGTTCTGATGATGCTGTTGGCAGGCGCTAGGTGGCGGCATCTGTGTCTGATGGGCGTGGCGGGCCTGTGCGTGGGTACGGTGTACGCCTGGATCGAGCCTTACCGGCGCGAGCGGCTTCTGTCCTTCCGCGATCCCTTCGCCCAGATGAGCGACGAGGGATACCAGCTGGCCCAGTCGCTCATCGCCATCGGATCGGGCGGGCTGTTCGGCCGCGGGCTGGGACAGGGCCGACAGAAGTTCAGCTACCTGCCCTATCCAGAAAGCGATTTTATCTTCGCCATCGTGGGGGAGGACTTCGGGCTGCTGGGCTGCGTGGTGGTGATCGCGCTGTTTCTGGCCTTCGCCTTCGCGGGTATGCGCATCGCGGTCTCCTGCCCGGATCGCCACGGCTGTCTGCTGGCGGCGGGGCTGACGGCCATGATTGCCGTACAGGCGTTCATCAACATCGGCGTGGTGGTGGGCGTGCTGCCTACCACGGGGCTGCCGCTTCCGTTCTTCAGCGCCGGGGGCACCTCCATCTCCCTGCTGATGGCGGCGACGGGCATCATCCTGAGCGTGTCGCGCACGGCGCGCAAATGAGGCTTTTTTTCACACTTGGTCAGGCATGACATAAGATGGTGCATGGAATGCTTGACGGAGGTGGAAGAATGAACGCCTTGCGAATTCACGGCGGGAGGCGCCTGACGGGTGAATGGAGGGTGCACAGCGCGAAGAACGCGGTTTTACCCATCATGGCGGCCTCCATTCTTACCGGAGAGACGACGCGGCTGGAGGGTTGCCCGGAATTGGTGGATGTGGCCTATATGGCTGATATCCTGCGTACCCTGGGCTGCCGGATACATAGCGGGGACGGGGCGCTGACCATCGACCCGCAGGGCCTGAACCGGCATGAGATGCCCGATGCGCTGGCCAAGAAGATCCGCTCCTCCATCTTTTTGCTGGGGTCCATCCTGGCGCGGTTTCGCAAGGCCACGGTCACCTTTCCCGGCGGATGCGAGATCGGACTTCGCCCCATCGACCTGCATCTGAGCGGGCTGAGGCAGCTGGGGGTGGACGTGCGGGAGGAAGGCGGCCTGATCCGCTGCGACGGCCGGCACATGCGCGCTGGTACCGTGCATTTTGACTATCCCAGCGTGGGGGCCACCGAAAACGTGATGATGGCCGCGGTGCTGCTCAGGGGCCGCACGGTGCTGAGCAACGTGGCGCGGGAGCCGGAGATCTGCGATTTGCAAAACCTGCTCAACGCCATGGGCGCGCGCATCAGCGGCGCAGGCACGCATACCGTGACCGTCGAGGGCGTGGAGCGCCTGCATGGCGTAAGCTATCAGCCCATGCCGGACCGCATTGTGGCCGGTACCTTGCTGGCCGCGGCGGCGGCCACGGGCGGCGACGTCCGGCTGACCAACGTACCCTGTCGAGACCTGTACGCTGTCTTTACCAAGCTGCGGGAGATGGGCTGCGAGATCAACGAGGAGGAAAGCGCGGCGAGGCTGCGCGCGCCGCAGCGGCTCACGGCTTTCCAGCAGCTGCAGACGCAGCCGCATCCGGGCTTTCCCACCGATATGCAGGCCCAGATGCTGGCGTTGGCCGCCATGGCCAAGGGAACCTCGGTGGTGGTGGAGAACGTGTTTGAGAACCGCTTCGCGCACGCGGGCGACCTCAACCGCATGGGCGCCAACGTGCTGGTCAACGGCCGCACGGCTGTGGTGCAGGGCGTAGAGGCGCTCTACGGCGCGCATGTGACCGCGCGCGACCTGCGCGGCGGCGCGGCGCTGGTCATCGCGGGGCTGGCGGCGCGCGGGGAGACGCTGGTGGAGCGCGCCGGGCTGATCGACCGCGGATACGAGCGTCTGGAGGAGATGCTTTGCGCGCTGGGGGCGGACGTCCGCCGGGAGAGCGTGTAAACCAAGGGAGGAACATACATGAGCAAACGCGCCGGAAAAAAGCGCACCCCTGAAATCGAGCATGAGCAATTTGAAGCCTACGGCGAATATACCTATGACTACCTGCACACGCAGGACGGCGAAGCCGGGGACTCGCAGGCCCCGGCCCAGCCCAGTGTGCAGGCGGTTCGCCGCGCGCAGAAACGGCGCAGGACACATGGCTTTTTCAAGTTTCTGGGCCTGTTGACGGTGCTGACCATCGGCCTGGCGGTGGGACAGCAGACGCTGTTTCGCCTGGAAACGGTCTATGTCGTGGGCAATGAGGAAAAAACGCCCCAGGAGGTCGTGATGGCGTCGGGCCTGGTACGCGGGCGCAACATGATCACCATTGAGGAAGAGGACGTGGCCGAGGCGCTGAGCAAGGACCATACCATTATCTTCAAGGGCATGCAGAAGGAATATCCCAACACCATCTACCTCTATATCGAGGAGCGCAAGACCGTAGCCGCCATGCAGTGGCTGGGCATCCTCTATACGCTGGACCGGGAGGGCGTAGTGATGAAGGAGAGTACCTCCTCCACGCCGCCCGCCGGCATGCCCGTGGTTACGGGCTTTCGCGTGAGCAACATCAATGTGGGCCAGCAGCTCCTGGTGCGTTCAGAAAATCAGATGGAAGCCTACCGGGAAATCATGGAAGAGCTGGAGCTGCAGATGTACCAGAGCCAGGTGGCCGAGATCAATCTGGCCGATCCCAGCAACATCTACCTGATTACCGTCGAGGGCGTGACCGTGCGCTTGGGCGACGCCAGCTACATGCAGGCCAAGATCGGCGCCGTGCGCACGGACATGGCCTATCTGCGCCAGCTGGGGAAAACCTCCGGCATTCTGGACGTAACCATTCCCGAAGACGCCAAGTACATGCCGGAGAATTGATCAAACATGGAAAAATTTACGAACTTCTTCCCAAAAACGCGAAAAAAAAGCGGGAATATGCTTGCGTATTCCTGCCAAAACGGTTACAATAAATAATGGTACTTTGGGTGCCTTCTATTGCCGTGCGCGGCGGCACCCGGCCTGCCGTGGGAACCTCTCCCCGGCTGACTGATGAGGAACAGGGGAATGCTGTGTTATGAAATCAACCATCGCGGCCATTGATTTTGGTACGTGCAAGATCGTTACCCTCGTAGCCGAGACGAGCGGGACCCAGCGTTGCGACATCATCGGGGCGGGGATCGCCGCCTACGACGGCTTTCTGGACGGCGAGTGGAACAACACCGTCATGCTCAACGAGGCCATCCAGAAGTCCATCACCGAGGCGGAAACCCAGTCCAAGCGCAAGATCCGCGAGATCAACGTGGGCGTTCCGGGCGAATTCACGCGCGTGTACGCCGTGGAAACCAGCGTGACCATTCAGGGCGCGGACCCGCACGTTACGCCCCGCCATGTGGAAAAGATCTTCGCCAACGCGGACAAGCAGCTCTCGCCCGTGCGCGGCGTGGTGGTTCACCGCAGCCCGGCCTGGTTCATGGTGGACGGCGGCAAAAAGACGCTGGAGCCCGTGGGCCTCAAGGGCACCGAGCTCAAGGCGCTGGTCAGCTTCGTGGTGGCCGACACCTTCTTCCTGGACGACGTGATGGCCCGCCTGCGCGACATGAACATCACCGTGAGCGGCTTTTTCTCCAGCTCCACGGGCGAGGCGATGCTCTACCTGCTTGAGGAGGACCGCGACCGCACCGCCATTCTCATCGATATCGGCTATCTGTGCACCGACGTGATGGCCGTGGAGGGTGACGCCGTCATCTTCCAGAAAACGCTTCCCGTGGGCGGCGGCCACATCGCCGCCGACGTGGCCGAGGGCCTCTCCATTCCCCTGGAATCGGCCGAGCAGATCAAGCGGGAATATGTGTATGGAATTTCTACGATCTCGCAATCCTATACGGTATCCGGCGGCGAAGGCGTCAAGACCGAAACCTTCACGCAGGAGCAGGTGGCGGCGGTGCTTGAGCCCCGCGTGGACGAGATTGCGGACATGATTCAGGAATGCATCGACGATAGCGGCATCAAGCTGGGCAGCTGGTCCACCATCTATCTGACCGGCGGCGGCCTGAGCCTTAACCGCGGCGGAAGAGACTATCTCTCTGCCAAGCTGGAAAAGCCCGTGCGCGATACGGTCAAGCGCACCATCAAGCTGTCCAGCCCCATCTATGCCAGCGCCATGGGCCTGATGGACCTGATCATCGACACCATCGAGGCCCGGAACGCCACCTCCAGCGGCGTGGCGGGCGGCATCAAGGACTTTTTCAAAAGTTTGCTGGGCGGCTGACGCCCCGGACGCGACCGAAGAAAGATTGAGTAGGGGGATGCACTGTGCTTGAGTTTCAGATCGAGGATCAACAGAGCTTTGCGAGCATCAAGGTAATCGGCTGCGGCGGCGCCGGCAACAATGCCATCAACCGCATGGTGGACGCGGGCCTCAAGGGCGTCGAATTTATCGCCGTCAATACAGACCGGCAGGCCCTTGCCATGAGCAAGGCCAGCACGACCATCCAGATCGGCGAGAAGCTGACCAAGGGCCTGGGCGCGGGCGCGGTGCCCGACGTGGGCCGCCGCGCGGCTGAGGAGAGCCGTGAGGAGATCGCCCAGGCGCTCAAGGGCGCGGACCTGGTTTTTGTCACCGCCGGCATGGGCGGCGGCACCGGCACGGGCGCGGCTCCCATCGTGGCCGAGATCGCCCGCGACCTCAACTGCCTGACCATCGCGGTGGTCACCAAGCCCTTTGCCTTCGAGGGCAAGCAGCGCATGAAGAACGCCGAAATGGGCGTGATCGACCTCAAGCAGCGCGTGGATACGCTGGTTGTGATCCCCAACGACCGCCTGCTTCAGGTGGTCACGAAGGGCACCTCCATGCTGGAGGCCTTCCGCATCGCCGACGACGTGCTGCGCCAGGGCATCCAGGGCATCAGCGATCTGATCGCCGTGCCCGCCCTTATCAACCTCGACTTTGCGGACGTCAAGACCGTCATGGAGTCCGGCGGCCTGGCCCATATGGGCATCGGCACCGGCAAGGGCGAAAACCGCATGGTGGAGGCGGCCAAGAACGCCATCCAGAGCCCGCTGCTGGAAACGAACATCGACGGCGCGCGCGCGGTGCTCATCAACATCACCGGCGGCGAGGACATGAGCATCATCGACATCAACGAGGCCGCCAACCTGGTCATGCAGGCTGCCGACAGCGAAGCCAACATCATCTTCGGCGCCGGCATCGACGAGAACATGGACGACGAGGTGCGCATCACCGTCATCGCCACCGGCTTTGAAAAGACCCCCTTCCCCAAGAAGGAGGACGCCAAGAAAAAGTCCGGCTCGGACCGCGACTGGACGCGCAGCTTCTCCGGCGGCGGCGCGGCTTATGATGCGGGCAGCCTGCGCGGCACCCCGCTGGTGCAGCAGGATTATCCCACGCCCTCCTATGAGGACATGAGCTTTAACATGCCCATGGACGAGGACCGCGGAAGCAGCTTCGGCGGCAGCTACATGGGCGGCGGCAGCGGCATTCCCACCCCGGCGGCCATGCCGCAGATGGTCCAGGGCGGCCAGATGTACCAGTCCGGCTTCGGCCAGGGCTATCAGCCCCAGCAGCCCTACGGGCAGATGGACTACGGCATGGGACAGCCCGGCATGCAGTATCAGGGCGGCATGCAGCAGCCCCAGCAGCCCGCTATGCCGCAGATGGAATACGGTCAGCAGTATCAAGGCGGCATGCAGCAGCCCATGAACCAGCAGACCGATGCCAAGGCGCAGCCTGAACCCGCTCCGCAGCCCGCCTCCGTGGAGCGCGACGACTTGGGCGTACCTGCCTTCCTGCGCAGGCCCACCCGTAAATAAAGACGCTCAGCGGCCCCTCCTCCCAACCGGAGGTGGGGCCGTTTTTGGTGCGTCCAAACGTGCCTGTTGCGAAAACGTCCCTTTTGTTGTATACTTAAGACGGTAATCAAAGACCGATGGGGGAGGGATAGCCGTATGAAATTGATCATCGCTATCGTACAGGACGAGGACGCTTCCCGCTTGATCAGCCAACTGATGAATGACGGCTTTGGCGTCACCAAGCTGGCCACCACCGGCGGCTTCCTGCGCGCGGGCAACACCACGTTGCTGGTGGGCGTGGACGACGACCGCTTCCAGGCCGCGATGGATGTCATCGAAAAGGTGTGCAAGAGCCGCAAGCAGATCGCACCGTCTCCCGCTTCCATGGTGGGCATGCCGGGCTCCTACACGCCGTATCCCATTGAAGTGGTTGTGGGTGGAGCCACCATCTTCGTGCTCACGGTGGACCAGTTTATCAAGCTGTAACCCCAGGAAAGGAACTGCATTGACACAGATCGCACCCAGCGCGCCGCCGCCCGTATTTCCCCTAGAAAAGGACTTTAACGCGGGCGTAGGCGTGGTGGCGAACCAGTTTATTCACCGGCAAATGGTGCATGCATATCTGCTGACGGGCGCGCGCGGGCTTGGCAAGCGGACCCTTGCCAGGACGCTGGCCAGCGCCCTGTTTTGTACGTCCGAAAACAAGCCGTGCGGTCGCTGCGAGGCATGCCACCGGGTTATGGAAGGCAACGAGCCCGACGTGCTGACCCTTTTTGCCGACGACGGCAAGCAGATTGGCGTGGACCGCGTTCGTGAGCTGATTCAGAAAACCAGCCAGCATGCCTTTGGCGACGGTTGGCGCGTGGTGCTGATCGAGCCGGTGGAAAAGATGACGCCCCAGGCGCAGAACGCGCTGCTCAAATCGCTGGAGGAACCCCTTGCGCGCGTGGTTTTTCTTTTGATGACGCATGAGCTTACCGCAACGCTGGGCACCATCGCCTCGCGCTGTGTGCGTGTAAAGCTCTCGCCCTGGCCGGACGAGCGACTTCGGGATGCGCTTTTGCAGGCGGGGCATCCGCCGCAACGCGTGGCCGAGGTGCTGGCGCGCAGCGCGGGCAACATCGGGCAGGCGCTGGAGCTGCTCCGCGACGGCGACGACGGGGATGCGTGGGCATTTGTAAACGCCGCGCTTTCCATTTCGAGCGACGCGGAAGCCGTGGGCCTCAGCACCCGCCTCAAGGAAGGGAGAGAGGCCGCCGACGCGTACCTGGCCGCGCTGGAGCAGGCTGTTTATCAGGCGCTGCTGGCGCGCACGGGCCGCCTGGACGCGGAGGCGCTCAAGGCCTATCCCGCGCTGTGGCGCGCGGCAGCGGAGCGGGCGCCTGTGCGGGATCTGAACGGGCTGCTGACCGCCGTGCTGGACGCGCGCCGCCTCAGGGCTGGACAGGTCAACTGGCAGTCCAACATCGATCACCTTATGATGAGACTATTGGAGGAGCATACCAAATGGCGACAGTCGTTGGCGTAAGATTCAAGAACGCGGGAAAGCTGTATTATTTTGACCCCGGCAGGCTGTGGCCCGCAGCGGGCAGCTACGTGGTGGTGGAAACCGCACGCGGGGTGGAGTATGGACAGGTCATCACAGGCGTGCGCCAGGTGGACGACGACCTGATCGCCTCGCCGCTCAAGCAGGTGCTGCGCATTGCCACGGAGGGCGACGCGCAGCACGCCGCGGAAAACGAGCGCTTCGAAAAGGAGGCTTACCGCATCTGCCAGCACAAGATCGAGGAGCACAAGCTGGACATGAAACTGGTGGGCGTGGAGCAGACCTTTGACAATGCGAAGATCCTGTTCTACTTTACGGCCAACGGACGCGTGGACTTCCGCTCACTGGTCAAGGACCTGGCCTCGGTGTTCCATACCCGCATCGAGCTGCGCCAGATCGGCGTGAGGGACGAGGCAAAGATGCTCGGCGGTCTGGGGCCGTGCGGCAGGCCGATTTGCTGCGGTTCCTTTCTGGGTGACTTCCAGCCCGTAAGCATCAAGATGGCCAAGGAGCAGAACCTTTCGCTTAACCCTACCAAAATTTCGGGGGTGTGCGGCAGGTTGATGTGCTGTCTGAAATTTGAGCAGGACCACTACGAAAGCACCCGCAAGCGCATGCCCAAGACCGGCAAGGAAGTGGAAACCCCGGACGGCGTAGGCACGGTGACGGACATCAACGTACTGAAGGAAACGCTGACCGTCAAGCTTCACAAGGGCGATTCGGTGGAGTTCAAAACCTACCCGCTGGAGGAGATCAGGTGGAACAAGCCCGCACCACAGCCTGCCGTCGAAAACCGCGCTCAGGAGGGCAAGGGACAGGAGGGCGGACGCGGCGGGCGCGGACAGGGCCGCCGCAGCCGTCAGGGCAGGGCACTTTTGCCTACCGATCCATCGGGACCTGCGCCGGTGATGCCCGCGGAGGCGGACGAACTGCCCGCGGAGGTGGAGGAACCGCGCGCCGACGAGGGCGCGGGCGACTGGCTCAAGGCCGTGGAGGATGCGCTGAAAGCCGCGCAGGAAAAGGAATAAGGCCGTTTCGGGATGTAACAAATACTTGCAATCAGCCCCTATTCGTGATATGATGTGTGCGAGCGATGACCGGGTACCGGTTGCCGCCATTGCGATACCGGGAGGTGAAACCATGGCATACCAGATTTCCGATGATTGCATCAGCTGCGGCGCCTGCCAGGCTGAATGCCCCGTCGACGCGATTTCCGAAGGCGACGGCAAGTATGTGATCGATGCGGACAAGTGCATCGAGTGCGGCGCTTGCGCCGGCACCTGCCCCGTGGGCGCTCCCGCTCAGGCGTGACGTCAGCGTTGCAGAAAGAACAGAACAGCGCGCCAGTGACGCGGTGTTCTGTTTTTCATTTTCTCTCAATCAAGGGAGGGTGAAAAGTGGGTACGGAGCAGCGGGAGGAAGCCATCCGCCGCTGGTTTGAGATGTGGCTGCTGGGCAGGGACCTTGGCATCGGAAGCCTTTTTTCGCCTGATGCGCGCTACATTGAAAGCTGGGGTCCGGCGTACCAGGGGGTCCATCGCATCGCACACTGGTTCCATGAGTGGAACACCCGTGGAAGCGTGACGGAGTGGACGATCCTGCAATTTTTCCACAAACCGGATCAGACGGCGGTGGAGTGGCGATTCCGGGCGGACATGAACGATGGAACAGTCCAGGCGTTCGACGGCGTTTCCCTGGTGCGGTGGGATGCGGAGGGAAAGATCTGCTTCCTGCAGGAGTTCGGCTGCAACGCCGCCACCTATGACCCCTATGAAAACGGCCCCGTGCCGCAATTCCGCAGCGAAACGGCGCTATGGTTCTAGGCGCCGGAGACGGATAAAATAATGAGCGGCATGGCAAGCGCCATGCCGCTCATTATTCACCCCAGAATAGACCTGTCGCACATCTGCCGGCAGGTCCGTTTGCATCAGGAAAGAAGCAGGCGGGGTAATTCCGCCATGCTAGCTGCGCGAAGTTCCGCCCGCACGCCGGGGTAGAAGCCGTCCGGATCGAACAGCACGCCGCGCATGCCCGCGTTATGCCCCGCCTCGATGTCGATGCCGCGGTCGCCCACCATGGCGGCCTCGGCCGAGTCGATGGCGTTGCGGGCCAGCAGGCAGCGGAGCGCGTCCGGCGCGGGCTTGTGAGGGAAGCCGTCCTCGCTGGTTACGCCATCGGAAAACAGCGGCCACAGGCCGTCCTGTTCCAGCTGTTCCACGGCGCGGCGGTCGCGGTGCGTATAAAGGTAATGGCGCACGCCCGCCGCGTGAAGCGTCCTCAGGCATTCGCCAAGCCCCTCATAGGGTACAAAACCGCTTTCCTGCGCATGATAACGCGCAAATACCTCCATCACCTGCGCGACATCAAGGCCTGCGGCCGCGGCGCAGTGCTGCGCCGCGGAAAACACCGACACTTTGAGCAGGGAAAGGGCCTCGCGCGGCGTGACCAGCGCGGGACACCCTACTTCGTCCAGCGTGCGCAGAAAGGCACGGGTCACGTTGGGATAGGAATCGTAGAGCGTTCCGTCAAAATCCCAAAACAGGTGGCGGATGGGCTTCATTCGTCTTTCCTTTCCTCGTCCTTGCCGGCTTCTTTTGAATCGGCCTTGTCAGGCTCCCCTTCCCCGGACGCTTCCGGCTCCACCTTGCTGACCAGGGCCTTTTCTACACGGTGGTCCACGATGCTTTCCACCTGGATATGCAGGCCGTGCATGGTCACCTCCGGCGTGCTGCCATCCTCCGGAATGCTGGCAAAGGAGCTGAACACCATCCCGCCCAGGGTATCGTATTCCTCATCCAGCGGCAGGTCCGCCTCCAGCGCATCGGCCAGGGTTTCCAGGTCCACGGTGCCGGTCACGCGCCAAAGGTTGTCGTCCAGCTTCTCAATTTCGGCATCCTCGTTGGGATCGAATTCGTCGTAGATGTTGCCGACGATCTCCTCCAGCAGGTCCTCCATGGTCACGATGCCGCTCATGCCGCCGTATTCGTCCACCACGATGGCCAGATGCGTCTTTTGCTTTTGCATGTTGCTAAACAGCGTGTCGGCGGGTACGGTTTCAGGCACCAGATAAGGACGGCGCAGCAGCTCGCGCAGGGGCTTGGGCGCGTCCAGCTGGGCGTTGAGCAGGAAATCGCGCGTGTTGAGCACGCCCACGATGTCGTCGATATCGCTGTCATACACCGGGAAGCGGCTGAGTCCGCTTTCGCGGATGATGCGGAGAATCTCGTCGCTGCTCTCCTCCACATGCAGGGCCACCACGTCCATGCGATGCACCATCACGTCGGCGGCGGTGGTGTTGTTGAATTCAAAGATGTTTTCGATCATGGCGCGCTCGTCCTGCTCGATGGCGCCGTTTTCGCTGCC
>CALVNG010000061.1 GCA_944349545.1 uncultured Eubacteriales bacterium | reverse complement strand
CCAATTACTATACCATACTTCTTCCAGGTTGTCAACGCCGTCGGGACGAAAATTTTATTCTTCCGTGATAACCGGGCAGGCCCGGCGCGCCAGGGTCATCTCGCGCACCCCGGCACGGGGACCGATGGCCTCGCCGGCGTGGCAGAGCAGGTTGAGCGCGGGGAAGTCCACGCCCGCCAGCACGCTGAAGCCCACGCCGCCGGAAAAGCGGGGATTGACCTCCAAAAACCACGAGGCGTCGCCGTCCACGATGAATTCCATGTTCACCACGCCCACCACGCCCGCGCAGGCCGCCACCCGCGCGCATACGGCCTCCAGCGGGTGGCCGGGCAGCACGCGCACGGCGGTGCCCAGCCCGTTTGAGGTGCGCAAAAGCTCGTGCCGCGCCAGCGCCTGCACATGGCCGAAGCGGTCGCGGGCCACATCCACGGTGTAGATATCGCCCGGCAGATAGGGCTGGGTGATGTAGTCCCCGCGCGCGTCCAGCGCCGCGTGATACGCCTGGGGCGTGCGGACGACGACCTGCCCCTGGCTACTGCGGCCATGCAGGGGCTTGAGCATCAGGGGATAATCCGCCGCCGCCGGTTCCCAGCCGTAGGGGGAGCGGGTGGGAATCACCCGGCAGGCGCCCTCACGGGCCAGCAGCGCGGCCATGGCCTGCTTGTCCCGGCACAGGCGGGCGCAGGGCTCGTCTGGCACGCAGAGGGTGCATCCCAGCGCCGCGAAGCGCGCCTTGTGGGCGCACAGCGCGTCCACCTCCACATCCGTCAGGGGAATGAGAACATCCGCGCGCTCACGCCGCACGGCTTCCTCCATCTGGCGCACATAGGCATCCGCCTCCGAGGCGCGCACCGCCTGGAAAAAGACATCCACCTCGCCGGAGGCAACGTTCCATGCCTGCGGGTAGATGTCGCAGCCCACCACGCGGATGCCCAGCGCGTGCAGCCGCTCGATCACGATGCCGGCAGAGGCCGAGCCCACAGCCGTCAACAGCGCCGTTTTCATGCCTTCGCCTCCCCGCGCCGCCGGGCGCTCAGCCCACGCAGCATGTCCATGAGATACCGCATGCTCTCCAGCCGCAGCACAAGCGCAAGCCCGCCGTAGATCACCGCGCCCGCCAAAACCTGCAAAACCAGCAGCGGAAGCGGCGCAAGCGGCAATCGCCCCAGCCCCCATACCGCCGCGAACATCACCGCCGCAAGGCCCATCGCGGGCAGCACGTCGCGCATCTGCTCCAGATACCCGTAGCCCAGCAGGCGGCGGTTGGGCGAGGCGTTGACCACGGCGGCCAGCAGCGTGCTGGCCACCGCGCCCCAGGCGATGGCGTACACGCTGTCAAACAGAAGGACCGTCGCCGCCAGAATGAGCAGCCCGTAGCTCTTTTTGATCAGCTCCAGCCTGAGAAATACGTCGCTGCGGCCCATGGCGTTGATGGCCTGCAGGTTCGCCGTATGAACGGGGTAGAACGCGAAGTCGATGCAGCAGATCTGCAAAAACGGCACGCAGGGCAGCCACTTGTCCGTCAGCAGCAGCCGCACCAGCGGCTCGGCCACCGCCGCCAGCCCCGCCATCATGGGCAGCACCAGAAAGCTCGATACCATCACCGAGCGGCGCATCATCTGCTTCATGCGTGGCACGTCGTCCTGCTCGGCGGCCAGCACGGGCAGCATCACGCTCTGGATGGAGCCGTTGACGGCGTTCATCACCAGCTCGGGGAACTGCTTGCCTCGGTTATAGAAGCCCAAGGTTTCCTGCGCGTATTTTTTGCCGATTACGGCGGTGCGCAGGTTGTTGTAGCCGGTCTCCAGCAGGCTGGAGGCCAGCAGCTTCCAGCCGAAGCGGATCAGCACCTTCACCCGCGCCCAGGAAAACAGCGCCCGCGGCCGCCATTTCACCAGCCGCAGCAGCACCAGCGCTAGCGCGAACTGGTTGGTCAGCTGCTGGGCCACCAGCGCCCAGTAGCCCGCGCCCGCGGCTGCCATGGCGATGCCCACCGCGCCGGAGAGCGCCGTGCAGATAAGACTCGCAGCCATCAGCTTGCGAAAGGCCATATCGCGGGCGATTACGGCATTCTGCACCGAGACGAGCGCGCCGGGCAGCAGAATCAGCGCCAGCACGCGGAGCACCGGCGCCAGCGCCTCCATGGCAAAAAACGCCCCGATGGCCGGCGCCAGTAAAAACAGCAGCCCGTACAGCGCCGCCGCGATGCCCAGGCTCACGTAGAACACCGAGGACAGGTCGGTTTCGTCCACGTCCTTTTTCTGGATCAGGGCGGTATTGAGGCCGCTTTGCACAAAGACCTGCGATACCGCGATAAACACCGTCAGCATCGTCAGGACGCCGTAATCCGACGGGTCCAGCAGGCGCGCCAGCACCACGCTGACCACGAAGGAGATGCCCTGCGTGCCCACGCTTTCGGTCAGCTTGAACAAAAAGGAGGCGACGGCCCGCTTGCCGCGCTGCTCACGCATTTCGGACCGCCTCCCTGACCACGCGGCAGATGAGGTCCACCTCCGCGTCGGCAAGCCCCGGATAGAGCGGCAGCGTCGCCACGCCGTCGGAGACGCGGCGAGCCACGGGCAAGCGCGAGGTGTCGAAGCCGTCGCGGCCGCGGTAGCATTCAAAGTCGGTTACGAGGGGGTAGAAGTATTTGCGCGCGTAGACGCCCTCGCGGTCCAGCGCCTCGCACACCGCGTCGCGCACGGCCCGCCCGCCCGCAAACACCACCGGGAAGTAGGCATAGTTGCCCTTGACGCCCGGCTGCACGGGCGGCAGGCGCAAACCGCCCACGCCGTCCAGCCGGTCCATGTAGCGCTCGTGAACATGGCGGCGGGCGGCAATTTCACCATCCACATGGCGCAGGTTGCACAGGCCCATCGCGGCCTGGAACTCGTTCATCTTGGCGTTCCCGCCCACGGATACCACGTCGTCGGGCCCGGTGATGCCGAAGTTGCGCACAAGCGCCAGCTTCTGTGTCAGCTCCGCGCTCTCCGTGGCAACCGCCCCGCCCTCGATGGTGTGATACACCTTCGTGGCGTGAAAGCTGAACATGGACGCCAGCCCCAGCCGCGCCGCGGACACGCCGCCCCGGCTGACGCCGAAGGCGTGCGCCGCGTCGTAGATCACCTTGAGGCCGTGGCGGTCCGCGACGGCCTGAATGGCGTCCGCGTCGCACAGACAGCCGTAGACATGCACGGGCAGAATGGCGCAGGTTTTTTCGGTGATCAGCCCCTCCAGCAGCGCCGGGTCCAGCGTGTAGTCGCTCTCGCGGATGTCGCAGAACACGGGGGTCAGCCCCTTGCGCACGAGGGCGTGCGTGGTGGAGGCAAAGGTGAAGGGCGTGGTGATGACCTCGCCCTCAAGGTCCAGCGCCTCCAAAAGCGCCTCCAGCGCCAGGTGGCCATTGGTGAACAGCGAGACATGCGATACGTCCAGATACGCTTCCAGGCGGCTTTGCAAATCCAGCAGCTTCTCGCCGTTGTTGGTCAGCCAGTGCGAATCCCACAGGGGGCGGATTTCCCGGCAGAACTCCTCAAAATCAGGCATGGAGGAGCGGGTGACGTTGATGCGCATAGCAGCAGTCCCTTTCTTGGGTCAGCCCCGCAGGGGGGCCAGCAGGCGCTTGAGGCGGTATTTCAGCCGGCGGGCGGGCGGCAGAGCGCGGTAGACGCGCCGCGCGTCCGGGTCCCTGAGCACACGCGCGCTGGGCGCGTTCCACAGCATCACGTAGAGATACCAGTCGCGGAAGCGGCTCACCTGTTCAGTATACCGCTTTTGGGAAAATTCGTCCACATCCCTGAGCATATCGGCCACGCTGCGGCTGCGCTCGTATACCTTCCGGCCCGTCTCGCGCGACCACTGGCTCATGGCTCCGGTGCGCACGTTTTCGCGGTACACGCAGGTAAAGGCGTGCAGGTAGGCGGCGTAGCCCGCCGCGGTCAGGTACATGCGCAGCTTGAGGTCGCCGTGGGGGCAGGGCTTGTCCCAGAAGGCCGGCGGCAGCCGGTCCAGCGCCGACCGCGGAAAAAGGAACGTGGCCGTGGGCACGAAGTTGAGCGCGCAGAAGTCGCCCAGCGTGTAGACGTGGTCGGCGGCAAAGTAACCCGGGGCGTCCTTCTCGCTGTAGGGGAGGAAGGGCCGGTCCGGCGCGCGGCCGTCCGCGTCGCGGATCAGGCCGTTGGTGAAGCAGAAGGTGCAGTCCGGATGGGCCTCCATGTAGTCCACCTGGCGGCGCAGCTTGCGGGGGTCGCTCCACAGGTCGTCCCCCTCGCACAGGGCGATGTACTTGCCCCGCGCGCGGGGGTAGTTGAACGTGGGGTCGATGGGCACGCCTTTGGAATACTGGTTCTCGGTTTCAAACAGGGGCCTGACCACGTCGGGATACCGGCGCGCGTAGTCGCGCAGGATCTCCTGCGTGCCGTCGGTGGAGGCGTCGTCGTGCACCAGAATCTCCACCGGCACATCCTGCGCCAGAAAGCTCTCCAGCGCCTGGGCGATGTAGGGCGCGTGGTTGTACGCCGCGCAGCAGACGCTCACCATGGGCTCCATCTAGCGCGCCTCCCTTCCGTATTGCTATGCCGATTGTACCCAATGCCGCGGGGCGTGTCAAGCGAAAGCGGGCCGCTGAAACCGTCCATCACGCTTTCTTTCCCGTCACCTTCAGCAGCCGCTCATGCATCAGCGCCATCATTGCAAGAAGCACAAGCAGATACGGCGGCAGCAGAGAAACGCTGATATGGTTGGCAATCAGGCCAAACAGAGGCGGCATGAGGCAGGTGCCCACATAGGCGGAGGCCATCTGTATGCCGATAATGGCCTGCGACTGATCCGCGCCGAAACGGTCCGGCGTGGAATGAATGATGGACGGGTAGACCGGCGCGCAGCCAAGGCCAACCAGCACAAGGCCCGTCAGCGCCGAGGACGTGCCAAAGGGAAGCAGAAGGCACAGCGCGCCCACCAGCAAGATGGCCTGCCCCAGACGGATCATCTGCGTATCGCTGAATTTCAGCGTCAGAAAGCCTGACAGCGCCCGCCCGGCGGTAATGCCCACGAAAAACAGGCTGGCATGGCTCGCCGCCTCCTGCGCGGACAGACCCCAGCGAAGGGCCAGATAGCTGCTCGCCCACAGAATGGCGGTCTGTTCTACGGCGCAATAGCAGAAGAATACCGCCATGACCTCCTTTGCGCCCGGAATGCGGATGACCTTTTTCAGCGGGAGCGGCTGCGGACGCTCCGCGCCGGCGGCGTCTGCCGCCCTTGTCTTCCACAGGGGAAGGGCCAGAAGCAGCGCGGCGGCCAGCGCGAACTGAAGGAGGGCGATGATGCGATAGCCTGTGCTCCAGCCGCCGCCCGTCAGGGCGTAGCCCATGATGTACGGTCCCAGAGAAGCGCCCAGCCCCCACATGCAGTGCAGCCAGCTCATGTGGCGGCTGGCGTAGTGTAGCGCCACGTAATTGTTCAGCGAGGCGTCCACGCTCCCGGCGCCGAGGCCGTAGGGGATGGCCCACAGGCACAGCGCCGCGAAGGAGTGGCTGACGGAAAAACCAAACAGGGCCACGGCTGTGGTCAGCACGCTGAGCGCCGTCACCCTGCCCGTGCCCAGCCGCTTGGTGAGCCGGTCGCTTTGCAGGCTGGAGATCACCGTGCCGATGGAGATGATGGCAGAAATGCCGCCCGCGTAGGAAACGGGGACGGCGAACTCACGATACATCGCCGGCCACGCCGATCCCAGCAGAGAATCGGGGAGCCCCAGACTGATAAACGCCAGATAGATGATGCCAAGCAGCAGATGAAGCATGCGCTCATCCTCCCATGTGGATTGTCATATGTAAGAATACAGCCAAACGCCGCTTGATTCAACGCATATCTGGCCGTATAATAGCAGAAAACCGCCAAACGGCGGAGGAGGTATACCAACCAATATGGCCCTTCAACAATGCGGACTGAACCTGAGCGGCACGTCAAGGGAGCTCCAGCCGCACGGAAGCACCGAGTTTCCCTGCGCGGGATACGCCTCGCGCCATACGCAGCGGCAGGAGGATGACATTCCGTGGCACTGGCACGACGAGATTGAGCTCATCTCGCTTGCGGAGGGGCAAATGAACATCAGCACGCCGTCGGCGTCCTTTCTGCTGGAAAAGGGCAGGCTGGCCGCCATCAACTCCGGCGTTCCGCACGCCGCCTCGGCGGTGGGGGAATGCAGCCTGCGCTCTCTGGTGTTCAGCCCGGCCCTGATCTGCGGAAGCGACGATTCTGTTTTTGCCAGAAAGTATATGCGACCGCTGGCCGCGTGCAAGGCCTTTTCAGGTGTTTTGCTGGAGGAGGAATGCGTATCCCGCTGGTTCGCAGCCGCCCACAACGCACTGGCGCAGGACGTGCCGGGGTTTGAATTTACCGTCCGCGAAAACCTTTCCCGCATCTGCCTGCGCCTGTGCGAGCGCTTTGCGGGGCAGATGGACGAAAGGGCTCCCGCCATGGATCGGGATGACCTGCGCGTGAAAAAAATGCTCGGCTGCATCCATGAAAACTTTTCCGACAATCTGTCGCTGCGGGATGTGGCGGGCGCGGCGGGCATCAGCGAGCGGGAATGCCTGCGCTGCTTTCAGAGAACCATCCGGCTTTCGCCCTTTCAGTACCTGCTGAAATACCGCGTGATGCGGGGAGCAGAAACGCTGCTGACCGATCCGGCCAGCAGCGTTTCGGAGGCGGCGTCGCGCTGTGGCTTTGACAGCCCCAGTAATTTCGCCAGAATATTCAAACGGTTTTATCACTGTACGCCAAGGGAGTACCGCCGCGCAAACGCGCGGCGAGATGACGCGCTTACGCTTCCTCCTGCCCCAGAGGCCTGAGCATCCGGACATCCACCCTGCGGAACAGCGCAAGGCACAGGACCAGCGACACCGCCTCCGCCACGGGGAAGCACCACCACACGGCGTTCAGCCCGCCGAGCCGGCTGAGAATCCACGCCGCCGGCAGAAGCACGATCAGCTGGCGGCACATGCTCATCAGCAGGCTGTAGAAGCCCTTGCCGATGGCCTGGAACACGGTGCTCAGCGTGATCCCCACCGCGGCCAGGATGAAGTGGCTGCTGATGGTGCGCAGCGCCACCACGCCGATGGCGGTCAGGTCGCTCGCGCCCTCCGCCTCAAACAGGCTCAGCAGCGTTTCGGGAATCAGCAGGAACGCCAGCGTGCCCACCGCCATGATCGCCACGGCCAGCTTGACCGCCACGCGGATGGCGTCATACACGCGCTGGCGCAGGCGCGCGCCGTAGTTGTAGCCCACGATGGCCACCAGCCCGTTGCTCAGGCCGAACACCGGCATGAACACGAAGGACTGGAGCTTGAAATACACGCCCAGCACGCTGACGGCGGTATTGCCGAAGCCGATGAGAATGAGATTCATCAACACGTTCATGAACGAGCTGATGGACTGCATGATGATGCTGGGGAAGCCCACCGCGAGGATGCTTTTGAATACGGAGGCATCCGGATGGAAGCCGCGCCAGACCACCTTGAGCTCATGGTTTTTCAGCTGGTTGAGCACAAAGCCCAGGATCATGCCGCCGATCTGGCCGATGACCGTGGCTGCCGCAGCGCCCGCAACGCCCATCTGCGGCGTGCCCAGCAGGCCGAAGATCATGATGGGGTCCAGGATGATGTTGATCACCGCGCCGGTGAGCTGTGTGGTCATGGACAGCATGGTGTTGCCGGTGGCCTGCATCATGCGCTCGAAGGAGATGGACAGGAACAGGCCGAAGCTGAACACCGTCACGATGCTCAGATAGTCGCCTGCCATGCGCTGCAGTTCCGCGTCCGGCGTGAACAGATGGAAGAAACTGCGCGAGCCAAACAGGCCGAAGAGCAGAAACAGCACGAACCCGCACAGCTCCAGCAGCATGCCGCAGCGGGCTGCGTCGCGCGCTTCATCGGGCCGCTTCTGCCCCAGCTTGCGGCTGATGAGGCTGTTGATGCCCACGCCCAGGCCAGTGGCCACGGCGATCATGAGCAGCTGGACGGGAAAGGCCAGCGACACGGCCGTGAGCGCATCCGGGCTGTAACGCGCCACGAAGATGCCGTCCACCACGTTGTAGAGGGCCTGCACCAGCATGCTCACCATGATGGGGACAGATACCTTGGTCACCAGCCGCCCCATGGGCATGGTGCCCAGCATTTTTGAACGTTCCTGCTGTTCCATAAACGCTTCTCCTTGTGTGCTTCGGTTTTTTGAAAAGTTAACGAGCAGTGAAAGAGGGTCCTGATGCAGGACCGCCAATCTAATATGATAGCGGAAAAGCGCGAAGCCGTCAAGGGCTTTTTGCCTTGGCAAAGCAAAAGGCGCACGGCACGGTTGACAACGCGGCGCAACCCTTGTTAAAATCAGGGAATAAGGGAGGGGTGACTGTGGCGCGCAGGGTAAAATTCGACAGGGAGAGCATCATTCGCGCCGCGCTGGATATTGTGCGCGAGAGGGGACCGGAGGCGCTTAATGCGCGCGCTGTGGCTGCTCGGCTGGGCAGCTCCACCCAGCCGCTCTACAGCGGGCTGGGCGGCATGGATGAGCTGCGGGCGCAGGTATACGCGCGTGCGGCGGCGCTGTTCAACAGGCAGATGGCCGACTGCGGCATCGAGGGCGTGCCGCTCTACAAGGCCTGCGGGCTGACGGTGCTGCGCTTTGCCAACGAGGAGCGCGCCCTCTACCGGCTGCTGTTTTTAAGCGACTTTGCGCGCGTGGCCAATGCCAGAGCCTGCCTGGAAGAAACGGCGGGCCGCGCCCATGAGGCCGTCATAGCCGTCACGGGCTATCCGCTGGAAATCGCCCGCGACTTTCACCGGCACATGTTTATCTTCACGCAGGGCATGGCGTCCCTGATCGCCACAGGCTGCGTGGCCTACGACGAGTCCTACTGCAGCGCCATGCTCAGCGATGAGTACACGGCGCTGAGAAAGCTCTACGATGGGCGGCAAGCGTAGACAGCCGCTTCTTTGATGTGCTATAATGAGAGATGACCGATTTGCAAGGGGCATGGAAGGACGGGGGAATATGGGTACGGCGCACAAACGCAAAGCGGAGCGGCACGCCATCCAGAACCGCGAATTGAGTTGGCTTGCGTTTAACCGGAGAGTACAGCAGGAGGCGGACAATCCCGACAACCCGCTTCTGGAGCGCGCCAAGTTTCTCGCCATCGTCACCTCCAACCTGGACGAGTTTGTACAGGTGCGCTATCAGCGCATCTACCAGGCCGCCAAGGAGGGAAAGAAGTTCGGGGGCGTCGCCGGGCACACCCTCTACCGCCGTGTCAACCGCGAGCTCCTGCGCCAGAACAACGCCCAGTACCTGCTCTACGAGGGCATCCGCAGCGAACTGTATCTGCAGGGCGTGAGGCTCTATCCCACCTTCTCGCTGGACGAGGACCATATCCGGCGCGAAAAGGCGCTGTTTGAAAAGGAAATACGCCCCTTTCTGAAGGTGGAGCCGCTCCGGGACAGCCGTCCCCGGCAAAAGCAGCTCTACCTGCTGGTGAAGCTTACGCGCCCCCGGCACAAGGCGGGTCCGTTTTATCTGGTGGGACTGCCCACGGCGCTGCCCAGGCTGTTCGACCTGTCCAAGACCAAGGGGGAGCAATGCCTCATCCGGGTGGAGGACGTGGTCAAGCATTACCTGCACCGGCTGTTTCCCAAGGATCAGGTGGAGCACGCGGCGGTGTTCCGCATCATCCGCAACCAGAACTTCCCCGTCGAGGAACGCACGGGGGACGATATCGTGCCCGCTGTGCGCGAGATGCTCGCCCACCGCCTGGGGGGCGAGGTGATGCGCCTGGAGGCCGAGGAGCGCATGAGCGAGGAGATGCTCACGCTTTTGATGCAGCGCTTCGGCCTGGAGCGCGAACGGCGTTACCGGGTCACGGGTCCGCTGGATCTGAATAGAATGCTGATGAACCTCTACGCGCAGGTCAAGCGGCCGGAGCTGAAATATCCGCCCGCCCAGCCCGTAGAGCGCAACGAGCTGATGGGCCGGGACGCGTTTGAGCAGATCGACCGGCGTGACTGGCTGCTCTACCATCCCTACCACAGCTTCGCGCCAGTGGTACATCTGATGAAGCTGGCCGCGCAGGACCCGACGGTCCGCGCCATCCGCCAGACGCTCTACCGCGTCAGCGGCAACAGCCCCATCGTGGCGGCGCTGGCCCAGGCCGCCGAAAACGGCAAGGAGGTGCAGGTGCTCTTCGAGGCGCACGCGCGCTTTGACGAGGAAAACAACCTCTACTGGGGCGAGCGCCTCGCGCGCGCGGGCTGCCATGTGATGTACGGCCTGCCGAACATGAAAACCCACAGCAAGATCACGCTGTTTGAACGCGAGGTGGACGGACAGACGCGCCGCGAGGTGCATCTGGGCACCGGCAACTACCACGACGGTACCGCCCGGCTCTATACCGACTTCGGTCTGCTCACCGCCGACCCGGTGCTCACCTCCGACGCGGTTGCCTTTTTCAGGGGACTGGAGACAGGCGGGGCGGAGGCGCTGGATGAGCTGGTCACCGCGCCCGACCTGCTCGCCCCCACGCTGCTGGACCTGATCGAGCGCGAGCGCGAGCATGCTCTGGCCGGACGCAGCGCACGCATCGTGGCGAAGATGAACTCCCTCTCGGATAAGGCGATCATCAAGGCGCTGCTTAGCGCCGGGCGCGCGGGCGTGGAGATCGACCTGATCGTGCGCGGCATCTGCTGCGTGATTCCCGAAATCGAGGGCGTGAGCGACAACATCCATGTGCGCTCCATCGTGGGCCGCCACCTGGAGCACGCCAGGGCCTTCGTGTTCGAAAACGGCGGGCAGCGCGAGGTCTACCTGTCCTCGGCGGACTGGATGCCCCGCAACCTCTACCGCCGGGTGGAATTGATGTTCCCGGTCAAGGATGCGGCGCTGGCCCGAGCGGTGGAAAACGTGCTTTTCCTGCAATGGAACGATACCGAAAAGGCCCGCAGGCGGCTGGCGGACGGCGCCTATCTGCTCTCGCCCCGCCACGCCGATGGCCTCAACGCTCAGGAAACCCTGCTCAGGGATGTGGAGGGCGTATTTGCCGGCCGATATGTGGAAAGGGCGCCGGGGGCGCAGGCGCATGGATGCGCCGGGGAGGACAAATCGGATGAATGACTGGAAAACGCTGGTGCGCGAGGATCGCGAGGCGGTTTTGGCCCGCGACCCCGCCGCCAAGTCCATGGCGGAGGTGCGCCTGTGCTATCCGGGGCTGGTGGCGCTGAAATCTCACCGGCGGGCGCACGCGCTTTATGAAAAGGGACATGTGCTGCTGGCCCGGTGGATCAGCCAGCGCGCCCGGCACCGCACGGGTATCGAGATCCACCCCGGCGCGACGATTGGCCGGCGGGTGTTCATCGACCACGGCGACGGCGTGGTGATCGGCGAAACCACCATCATCGGCGACGACGTGACCATCTATCAGGGCGTCACGCTGGGCGGCACGGGCAAGGACACGGGCAAGCGCCACCCCACGATCCTCAACGGCGTCACCATCGGCGCGGGGGCCAAGGTGCTGGGGCCGATTACCATCGGCAACAACAGCAAGGTGGGCGCGGGCGCCATCGTCCTAAAGGACGTGCCGGACAACTGCACCGTCGTGGGCAACCCCGGCCGCATCGTCAAAAAGCAGCATCCCCAGCCCGCCGGCGAGGTGGACCTGGACCAGGTCAACCTCCCCGACCCCATGCTGGACCGCATGGAGGCGCTGGTCAAGCGCCTGACCGTGCTGGAGAGCTGCCTGGCGCAGCATGCGCGGCGGCTGGGCTGCGAGGGCTGCGACGCATCCCCGGAGGACGCGCCCTGCCACGGGCGATGTACCTGCGACAACCCCTGCGAACCGCCCGACACAGCGCAATAAAGGAGCGAACACCCATGCAGATTTACAACAGCATGACCCGGAAAAAGGAACCCTTCGTGCCCCTGCACGAGGGCAAGGTGGGCATCTACGCCTGCGGCCCCACGGTCTACAATTTCTTTCACATCGGCAACGCACGGCCCTTCATCGTCTTTGACGTGCTCCGCCGCTACCTGGAATACCGCGGCTACGAAGTGACCTTCGTGCAGAACTTCACCGATATCGACGACAAGATGATCCGCCGCGCCAACGAGGAGGGCGTGACCGTCGGGGAGATCGCCGAGCGCTACATCGCCGAGTACTTCACCGACGCCAAGGCGCTGGGCATCCGTCCGGCGACGGTGCATCCCCGCGCCACCGAGCACATCCCGCAGATCATCGCGCTCATCCAGCGGCTCATCGACAAGGGCCTGGCCTATGAATCTCAGGGCGACGTATACTACCGCGTGCGCGCCTTCCCCAGCTACGGCTGCCTGTGCGGCCAGAATCTGGAGGACCTGGAAAGCGGCGCGCGCGTGAGCGTGGACGAGGTCAAGGAGGACCCGCTGGACTTCGCTCTCTGGAAGGCGCAGAAGCCCGGCGAGCCCGCCTGGGAAAGCCCCTGGGGCATGGGCCGTCCCGGCTGGCACATCGAGTGCTCGGCCATGAGCACCACCTACCTGGGCGAGACGTTCGACATCCACGGCGGCGGCAAGGACCTGCTCTTCCCGCACCATGAAAACGAGATCGCCCAGACCTCCGGCGCCACCGGCAAGCCCTATGTGCGCTACTGGATGCACAACGGCTTCATCAACATCGACAACGAGAAGATGTCCAAATCCAAGGGCAACTTCTTCACCGTGCGCGACATCTCCAAAGAGTTTGACCTGGAGGCCGTGCGCCTGTTCATGCTCTCGGCGCATTACCGCAGCCCCATCAACTTCAGCCGCGACCTCATCGAGGCGGCGGCCAGCAGCCTGGAGCGGCTCTACACCGCCCGCGACCAGCTCGCCTTCCTCCTCACCAGCGCCCAGGACCGCACGCCCGACGAGGGCGAGCGCGCCTTTATGGACGAGTGCGCGCGCGCGGAGGAGAAGTTCGTCGCCGCCATGGACGACGACCTCAACACCGCCGACGCGCTGGCCGCGCTGTTTGAGCTGGTGCGCGCCGTCTACAGGCTGCCGCAGGGCGGCGTGAGCCGCGAGGCCGTGCGGCTGGGACTGGACAAGATGAAGGCCATCTGCGGCGTGCTGGGCCTTCTGATGAAGGAGGAGGGCGCCATCCCCGCCGAGGTGCAGGCGCTGGTGGACGAGCGCGCCGAGGCACGCAAAAACAAGGACTGGAAGCGTTCCGACGAGCTGCGCGACCAGATCAAGGCCATGGGCTACATCCTGGAGGACACCAAGGCGGGCCAGAAGGTGCGCAAGGGAGGGGCCTGAGGCCGTGCGCCGGGTCATGAGCTGGTGCGCGGCCTGCGCGCTGATTGCGCTGGCGCTGGGGCTGACGGCGGCGCATGTGACGCCCGGGCCCGGAAGCGGTGCGTTTATGCTGGCCGCTCCAGGCGGGGTGCAGGCCGCCGCTTATGCGCCGTCCCTGCCGGAAGGGCCGGTGGCCGTCAACACCGCGGATGCGGACGAACTGGACACCCTGCCGGGTGTGGGCGAGGTCATCGCACAGCGGATCATTGAGGAGCGCGAGCAAAACGGCCCCTTTTACTACCCGGAAGATCTGATGAATGTCAAGGGCATTGGCGAAAAGACGCTGGAAAAGCTGCTTCCGCACATCCGCCTGCCATAACGGAGGAAACGCATGCGCGATACGGTACTGTTTCTGGACACCACGCTC
>CALVNG010000060.1 GCA_944349545.1 uncultured Eubacteriales bacterium | reverse complement strand
CCCACGTCGAAGTTCTGCGCCACGACGCCGCAGAGAAAGCCCATGAACATGTGGTCGCTGAGCAGCTCGTACTCGCTGGCGTTGATAAAGCGCACTTCATGTCGAAGGTCGAACATATAGCGATTGTCATCGTCGATAAAGACGATGTCGTGTTTGCTTTCCTGGCTAGCCTGGTTGGCCATGTCGATGATGCGCTTGGTTTTACCCGAGCCTTTTTTGCCGGCAATCACCTGAATCAATGGTAACGCCTCCTTACACTGTTTTGTTATCTCCTGGCGGCGCTGTGCGCCGCCGCGCTTACACATCCATTATACATGAACCGGGGGAGAATAGCAACGCCCCTTATTGTTTTTCTTCCGGCGCGGGGGAAAGCGCCTCCCGCAGCTCCTCCATGCCCATCTCCGGCAGGTCGCGGAACGGGGCGTCGGGCGATGTGGGATCGAAGCGGCATACCGCGCGGAAATCGCACCGGTCGCAGGCGCAGCGGTCCGGATCACGCGCGGGGGATATGGCCGTTTCTCCGCCAAAGAGCCGGTCCGCCAGGGCCACGGCGACTTCGCGCGCGTGCGAGAGCAGAGCCGTGAGCTGGGGCATGGTAAGGGCGCGGGCTGTTTTTTTGAGCTCGCCGCTTTTGAGATACATGGGCGGCAGTACCCAGGGCGTCTCTCCGCCGTCCATAGCGGAGAGAATCTCCACATCGCTCAGGGCGACGCCGCGCAGCTGAAAGATCTCGCGCAGCTTGCTTTCCACAATTTCGGCGGCGTCGCTGGCGCTCTCCACCAGCGGGTCGGCTACGTAGAAGTAAAACGCGCCGGCGGGCTTGCCGCCGGGGATGGCGCCGGTGCACACGTCCAGATACAAAAGCAGCTGGAGCTGCAGCCCCCACCAGGCGCGCGCGGCTTCCAGGCTTTGCCGGGCGGATTTGTAGTCGATGACGCGCAGATACGCGCCGTCGGGCGCGTCGTAGCGGTCGATGCGGTCGATGCGGCCGCGAAGGGCGACCTGCCGCCCGTCGCTCAGAAGCAGCACGATGGGCGGCATGCCGCCTTCATAGCCGAAGGGCACCTCCGTGCGGTAGAGGGTAAAGCGCCCCGCCGCCAGCTGCCGCGTGATGGTCACCGCCGCCCGACGGATGGCGCTGCGCGCCGCCTCGAAGCGGGCCAGGCTGCGCTCGCCGTCGCCCATGGGGCCGGCGAGCACCTCGTCCACGAGCGGCTCCACAGCCTCGTCCGCCAGGCGCGATACGGCCTCGTCGGACAGGTTGGGGTAGGCCGCCTCGCGCCGGGTCAGCCGCGCGAAGCCATTGAGCGCCGCGTGGTAGAAGGTGCCCGTTTCGATGGGGTCGACCTTCCATTCCCGGAGCACCTGAGGACGCAGGCCATAGGTGACGAAATGCTTGAACGGGCAATCCGCGAATTGCTCCAGACGGCTCACGGAGAGGGTTTCGTCCCCGAAGAGGGCACGGGCCGTGGCGGGCGCGACGGGCTGTGCCTGCCCGTCAAAGCCCAGCGCGCGCAGCAGCCGCATGGCGGCGGGTGCGGTGTCGGGCGAGGAGAGGAGCTTCTCCATGCGCTCGCGCCAGCGGGGCGGGAGCGGGGCCGCGCCGTCGGCATGGGCGCGCAGCAGCACCCCCAGCGCACCCAGCGCTTGCGCCGAGGACAGGGGCAGGTCCTTCTCCGGGACGGGCGTGCGCGCAAGCCCCGGCATCAGACGGTCGCGCAGCTGCCCCAGAAGCGACAGCGGCCGCAGGGCCGCGCCGTCTGGCGCGGTCTTGGCACAGCTTAAAAACAGCTGGCGCGAGGGCAGCGTCATGGCGCGCTTTACGTCCAGCCGGGCCATGAGGGCGCGGCTCTCGTCCGTCAGGCCCAGATAGGTTTTGGTGGTTTGCTCGGCCAGGGAGCGCTCCTCCGGGGTGAGCAGGCTGTCGGTGACGGGGGAAAGCAAGCCGTCGTTGAGGCCCAGGAGGAACACCGCATCCGCTTCCTCGACCAGCAGGTGGCCCAGCGCACCCGCGTGGACCATGCCCGCGGCGGGCGGAAGCGACTTGAGCGAAATGGCGGAAAGCCCGCATTCCAGCCGTGAGGCGATGTGCTTGAGCGGGATGCGCGCGCCGCCGCTGAGCTTGACCAGCTGGTCCATCAGCTCAAGCACGGCACGCCATACCTGGCTGTTCTGCCCCGCGCGGGTCATGAAGCCGTTTTTTAGCAGGCGTTCCTCCTCGCGCTTCAGCGCGTCGTACGCGCCTACCTCCTCCAGCAGCCCAAAGGCTGCGGACAGCGAAGCCGCGGCGTCGCGCGCTGCCACCAGCGCAGCCCGCGCGCGCAGGAGCGGCGCCATCAGCCGTTCGCGCAGCGCATCCAGGCGCGCGGCCTCCGGTCCGCGGGTGAAGGGCCGCGTCCAGCGTGCACGGTCCACCCCGTAGCAGTAGGCGTAGTTTTCCAGCTCGCACGCCTCCTCAAAGGAAAGGGGAGCATAACCACTTTTAAGAAGGCAGAGCATGTCACGGTTTCGCCAGCCGCCGGCCATGGCGCGCAGGGACGCCAGCCAGAACTGCGCCAGCCCGTGCGAGACGGCGGGAAGCTGCTGGTCGGTGTAGAAGGGGATGCCGCTGTCCTCCAGGGCGGCGGTTACGGCGAAGGCGTAGCCGCCTCCGTCTGGATAGAGCACGGTCACGCGCTCCGGGTCCACGCCCTGGGCCAGCAGCCAGCGCACCTCGCGGGTCATCAGCACCGCTTCCTCGTAGGGCGACAGCCCGTCGGACAGATACACGCCCTCCGGCCTGCCCGTGAAAGCGGGCGCGGGATGGGCAAACAGCGCCTGGTCCAGATAGGCAACCGCCTCCGGACGATCCGACAAAACGGGCGGAAGGACACGCACTTGCGCGCTTTCCCCGCTCTGGGCAAGCAGCTTTTGAAACCGGGCGATGCCTTGGCGCACGGGGGTGTAGAGCTCGCCGTCCGCCGCATCTTTGGCGTCGCAGATCAGCGCGATGGTGACGCTTTCGCACAGCGGCGCGGCCGCGCACATCAGCCGCATCAGCTGTTCGGGCAGGGTATCAAATCCATAGACAAACAGGTGCTTGCCTTCAAGGAAGCCGCTGTCCGCCAGACGGCCCGCCACGTAGGCCAGCTGGTCCTCGCTGTCGCTGAAGCGCCCGTGCAGCACCTCGCGGTACTGGGTATAGACGGCTGCCAGATCGGTCAGCTTGTCGCGCGTTGCCCCCTTGGGCAGGGACTCTGCGTAATCCTTGAGCGCTTCGGGGCCCAATCCACCGCGCTTCATGTCCGTGATCAGCGCGTCGAGCTTTTCCACAAAGCCCCGGCGCTGGGCGATGCTTCCATAGTAGGGAAGCTTGTCCTCCAGCCGCTCCAGCGCCTGACTCAGCGCCATGCGGCGCCCCGCGGCGTCCAGCGGCTCGCGCCCGTCACGCCCCGCGGCGTCCAATACATGCTCGGCAAGGCGCGAGGGACTCATCACATCAATCAAAAACATGCCGGTGAGCGACAGGCGTTCCATCACCCCGCGCTCGGCGGCCAGGGTAAACTGCTCCGGAACCAGCAAAAGCGCGTCATCGCCCCTCTTGGCGCACTCGCCCAGCGCCTCTACCACAGGGGCGAACAGCCGATGTGCGCGCGCGGTCAGAATGGTAACGGACACGATAAAACGCCCCCTCCCGGGTTTTTGCCTTTTCGGCTGGAAAAGGCCGCGTGAACATGATATCATAAACGCAGGCGGCGCGCAAAGCCCGCCCGTGATTTTGCGGCCCGCTTTTTGGGGACCGGGAGAGGGTGAATCAGGGATGGAGGACACCATCGTGGGTATCGCCACGGCGGCGGGCGAGGGCGGCGTGGCCATCGTGCGCGTGAGCGGACCGGAGGCGGCGCGCCTGTTTGAGCAGGCGTTTCAGCCGCGGGGTGCAAAGCCCCCCTATGAAAGCCACCGGCTGATGGTGGGGCATGCGGTGGACGAAACCGGCCCCATCGACGAGGCGATGGGCGTGGTGATGTATGCGCCCCGGTCCTACACGCGTGAAGACGTGTGTGAGATTCATACCCACGGCGGCCCGGCGGCGGCCTCGCTGGTGCTGCGGCGGCTGGTGCGCCTGGGCGCGCGACCGGCCGAGGCGGGCGAGTTTACGCGCCGCGCGTTTATGAACGGTCGCATCGACCTGATGCAGGCCGAGGCGGTGATGGGCGTGATTTCCGCGCGGTCGGCGGCGGCGCTGCGGGCCGGGGAGCGTCAGCTTGAAGGCGGACAGAGCCGCTTTATCCGCAGGGCGCAGGAGGACCTGACCGCGCTGCTGTCCGGGCTGGAGGCACATATCGACTATCCCGACGAGATCGGCGAGGACGAGGCGCTCGCCGGCCTGTGCGAGGGGCTGGACAAGCTGATCGGGCAGCTGGACGGGGCGATTGACGAGCGGGGCGCGCGCATCGTGCGCGAGGGGCTGCGCGTAGCGCTGTGCGGACGGCCCAACGCGGGCAAGAGCACGCTCTTTAACGCCCTGCTTGGGGAGGATCGCGCCATTGTAACCGACGTGCCCGGCACCACGCGCGACGTGCTGGAAGGCTCCTTCACGCTGGACGGGAGCAACGTACTGCTTCAGGACACCGCGGGCCTGCGCGACAGCGGGGACGCGGTGGAGCGCATCGGCGTGGAACGGGCCCGCGCGGCGCTTGGCCGGGCGGATGCGGCGCTTTTGGTGGTGGACGCCTCGCAGGACCCGGACGAGGAGGCGCTGGAGCTGCTTCGCATGGAAGCGCCCTGTCCCTGCGCCGTGCTGCTCAACAAGGAGGATGCGGGCGAGCGCCTCACCGTGTCGGAGGCGGAACGGCTCACGGACAAACGGCCCGTTTTGCGCGTGTCCGCGCGCGAGGGAGAGGGGCTGGACGCGGTGCGGGATTACCTGCGCGGCTTTCTTCGCAACCCGGACGAGCTGGCCCTCACCCATGAGCGCCACATGGCCGTGGCGCGGCAGGCGCTGGCCAAGCTGCGCGACGCGCGGGAAGGGCTGACGACGGGCGGGATGATCGACCTGGCCGCCGTGGACCTGCACGAGGCGCTCTACCTGCTGGGCCGCATCACAGGCGACAGCGTGGACGAAAAGCTGTTGGACGATATCTTTTCACGCTTCTGCGTGGGGAAATAAGGTATCCGGCAGGTTTCATGCAAAAAGGGTCCCCGGAGGGTCTGCCCTTCGGGGACCTGCTGTATCAGGAGAAAAGCTTTTACTCCGCCAGAGCGTCCGAGGCGGCGGCAGCGCCGGCGCGGCGGTCCATGGTGGAATGCAGGCCCAACGAGGCGGCCAGGTTGTAGTTCTCGTTACAGAAATAGCGGTTGCTCATCTCACCCGCCCCGACTGCTGCGCGGTAATCCTTACAGGCGGCGACCAGACGGCGCCGGAGACATGCATGCAATCCGTTTTTGCTTTCTTAGGCGGAGGAAGCAGAATATAGCTTTTATCCATGCGTCGTCACATCCCGCTGCCTGAGCCACGTTACGGCCAGCGCCCAGGGAATAGCCGTATAGGCCGCGCAGGAGGCGAAGAAGGCGGCGTATTGCTCCGAGGCGAGCGCGCCCATGCCGTTGGCGTCCATGCCCAGCGCCAGGAGCGCGTAGGGCTGGATGAGCCCCAGACCTGCCGAAGTAAACGCCAGCCCCGCCACGCCGCCCACCAGCGCCACGGCCACCGGCGGCGCGAAGCTGCGCACCGCCATGGAGAGGAAAAGCTGCACCGAGCAGACCGCCACCCCGCCGCACGCGCCCATCAAGAGCCAGCGCGGCAGCTCCGGGGGCAGGGGCGCGTCAAAGCCGGCATACAGCCCGCTCAGCAGGAAAAACACGCCCGTGGCGGCCTGCGTCAGAAACGAAAGCGCCGCCGCCACCGCCAGCTTGCCGCCGAAGATCATCCAAAGGGGCACGGGACGGCTCATGAGCGCGTTCCAGTTGTTCTCACAGTGTTCCAGCCGCCACAGGTAGGCGCATAGCACGCCAAGGAGCGAGGGCACGAAGAAAAACCCTGCAAACAGCGTGTGCTGCGTCCAAAGGCTGTACCACTGCTGCGTGAGGATGCCGGTGTTGCCCAGGTAATTGAAGGTGCCCATGACCGCCGAAAGCGCGGTGAGCGCGAAAAACGCGATCCATATCGGGGCGCGGCGCAGCTTGATGAGCTCCGTGCGCACGACCTGAACAAACATGCTCATACCTCCCTGTTGACAAAGTCCCGGCGGCCCCACAGGTACAGGGCGGCCATCGCTGCCGCCAGCAGCCCAAGGTCGTCCCAGGGGAACGGCCGGCGGAAATACGTGACCACCCGCGTATCCCGGTCCCAGACCATGCGCACGTTGGAGAGCAGCCCGTAATAGGCGGCGGGGGAGATACGCATGACCGCGGGCGGAAAAAACATGCTCATCAGCCCCAGAAAGCCCAGAATCAGCCCCGCGGCCAGGGGAATGAACTGATTTTTGTACCTGAGGGAAAGCGCCTGCAAAAGCAGCGCCAGAAACAGGCTGACCAGGAACTGCCCGCCCAGATAGCACAGCACATCGCCCATGGTGAGGGCGTCAGAGAAGCCCTTCCACGCGCCCACCAGGCGGATGGCCGCCAGCTGACCCGCCACCGCCGCCAACAGCCACGCGCCGCCCAGCACGAGCTTTGCGTCAAACAGGCCGTATGCGGGCTGCATCGTAAAGAGCTGCTTGAAGGTATCGCCCCGGTGCTCCATGTCGCACAGGCGGCTGACGAGCACCGCCGCCGCCACGGGCATTACGATGGCGTTCATCATGGGCAGCTGGTACAGGCATCCCAGATACCCCTGCGCCGCCTCCTGCATATCCATGCCGCGCACGGCCCAGGCCAGCCACAGCCCCTGCATCGCCACCAGCGCCGCCACCGGCAGCCACAGCCGCCTGCGCCGCGCCTTTTTCCATTCCACGGAAAGCCACAGCCTCATAGCGTCTCCTCCGTTCCCGTGAGCCTGAGGAAGATGTCCTCCAGGCTCGTTTCGCGCTGCTCCATGCGCACAAGCCCGACGCCCGCCTCGGCCAGCTTGAGGCTGATGCGCGCGGCCTCGCTGTCGCTCATGGCGTCCAGCATGAGCCACTCGCCGTCGCTTCGGGCTGATGGCAGCAGCGAACGGGCGCGCGCGTTGTCCTGCGTGCGCAGGGCCAGCCGCGCCGCGCTCATGCCGTGCAGGCCGCTCATCGTGCCCTGATACACCAGCCTGCCCCGGCGGATTACGCCCACATGGTCCGCCATCTGGTCGATCTCGCCCAGCAGGTGGCTGGAGACGATCACCGTCATGCCAAAGCGCGACGGCAGCGAGCGGATGAGCTCGCGCATCTCCTGAATGCCGGACGGGTCCAGCCCGTTGGTCGGCTCGTCCAGCAACAGAAGGCGCGGGCGGCCCACCAGCGCCGCCGCAATGCCAAGCCGCTGCTTCATGCCCAGCGAAAAGTGGCTCACCGGCTTTCTGGCCTGCCCGTCCAGCCGCACGGTGCGCAGCGCCTCGTCAATTTTCTCGCCGGGCAGGCCGCGCAAGCGCCGGACGATCTCCAGATTCTCCCGCGCGGTCAGGTGTCCGTAATAGCTGGGCGATTCAATTAAGGAACCGACCTCCTTGAGAACCGCAAGCCGGGTGCGGGGCGTGAGCTCATGCCCCATCAGGCGCACGCTGCCCTCGCTTGGATGCACCAGCCCCAGCAGCATCTTCAGCGTGGTTGTCTTTCCCGCGCCGTTGGGCCCCAGAAAGCCGTATACGGCGCCCTCCGGCACCTGCAGCGAAAGCCGGTCCACGCAGGTTTCACTTCCATACCGCTTGCAAAGGCCGGTGGTGATGACGCATGTTTCCATCAGAATTGACCTCCTCTGGTTGATTTGCAGGGCTATTCTACCGCCGCTCCCTTACGCGGGCGTGAAAGCAGCCTTACGTTTGCCTTACGATTTGCTCTGCCCCCTGTTCTGCACCGGCCGGTGTGGTATAATGACGGGGAGGAGGGGATGGGCGTGCGCGAGGTGCATCAGGCGCGGCTTTTGATCGTGGACGATGAGCCGGAACTGCGAAGGATGCTTTTGTCCATTTTGCGCGGCGACGGCTATGCCGACATCCATGAGGCGGCCACGGCGGCGGAAGCGATGGAGAAGGCGCTGCGCCTCAGGCCCGACGCCGTGATTCTGGACGTGATGTTGCCCGACGGGGACGGCTTTTCGCTCCTGAAGGAACTGCGGACCTTTACGCAGGCGCCGGTTTTGTTCCTTTCGGCGCGCGACGAGGACGAGGCGCGCCTGCGCGGGCTGGGCCTGGGGGCGGACGACTACATCACCAAGCCCTTTTTGCCAAGGGAGCTGACGCTTCGGCTGGGCGCGGTGCTGCGCCGCACCTACGGCGCGGCGGGGGAGGGCGGCGTGATCCGCCTGGGGGCGGTGACGGTGGACATGGAAACCGGCGTGGTCAGCGGCAACGGCCCGGAGCGCACCCTCACGGCCAAGGAATACGCGCTGCTTTCGGCGCTCAACGAAAACCGGGGCCGCATCGTGACCGTGGACGCGCTGTGCATGGCCGCCTGGCGGGGTGAAAATCTGGGGTATGAGAACACGCTGATGGTGCACATGCGCCGCCTGCGCGAGAAGATCGAGCCGGACCCGTCGCATCCCCGGTACCTGATTACCATGCGGGGGCTGGGCTACCGGCTGCTTAAGGAGGACGGGCGGTGAAGGGAAACTTCTTGCGCGCGGCGGGCGGGCTGGCCGCGGGGCTGGCGGGGGTGATGGCGGCGGTCATCGCCGTAAATCTGGTTCTGTTTGGCTTTGCGGTGAGCTACCTGAGCAGGACCGACGGCGGGCGCGTGCGGGTGAGCGAATACGCGGAGGCGCTTTCGCAGGACGCGAGCGGCGCGTGGACGATGGCGGCGGAGGAGGCGGAAGCGCTGCGCGGGCGGGGCTGCTGGGCCATGCTGCTGGACGCGGGAGGCGCGGTGGTCTGGTCGCAGGACCTGCCGGACGACCTGCCCCGTGCCTACGGGCCGGCGCAGGTGGCCGCCTTTTCGCGCTGGTACCTTGCCGACTGGCCCGTGAAGGTGTGGGCGGTGGGGGACGGCCTTTTTGTGCTGGCCCAGCCCAGGGGGTCGGAGTGGAAGTATCAGGTGGAAATGCCCACCGAGCAGGTGGGATTCTGGCCCGTGTGGGGCGCCGTGATGCTGGCGGCGAACGCGGGGCTTCTGCTGGGGGCGGCGGCGTTTATCACGCACCGGGCGGCGCGGCGGCGCGACGCGGCCCGCAGCGAGTGGATCTCGGCCATCTCTCATGATGTGCGCACGCCCCTTTCGATGGTGCTGGGCTATGCCGCGGCGCTGGAGGAGGCGTCGGAGCTGAGCGGGGAGCAGCGCCGTCAGGCGGGGCTCATCCGCGAAAAGGGCGAGCAGCTGCGCGGCCTGATCGCCGATCTGAACCTGACCAACCGCCTGGAGTACGCCATGCAGCCCCTCAAGCGCGAATGGCTTTCGCCCGCCGCGCTGGTGCGCGAGGCGGCGGCGAACTTTCTCAACGAGGACCTGGACGGCCTGCATCCGCTGGAGGTGAGCATATCGCCCGCGGCGGAGGAAACGCGATTGCTTTGCGACCGCCAGCTGCTTGGCCGCATGCTGGAAAACCTGATCCGAAACAGCGTGCGCCACAACCCCCAGGGCTGTGCGGTGCGGGTGTCGCTCGAGCGGCAGGGACGCCGCCTGCGCCTTTCCGTCAGCGACACGGGAAGGGGCTTTTCCGGGGAGCAGCTTGAGCGCCTCGGCCGGGGCGAGGGCGCGCAGGATGAAGGCGGGCATGGCCTGGGCCTGCGCATCGTGCGGGACGTGGCGCGGGCGCACGGCGGCCGCGCGCGCTTTGCAAACCTGCCCGAAGGCGGCGGAGCGTGCGTGATCGACGGCCTTCGTCCCACGCGCCGGGCGGGGCGGAAAATTTCCTCTTGACAAACCGGCCCGCCTTGGCTATGATATTTTGCAAACGCGATGACCGGGTATGGCCGCCCCACGCGCACCCCAAGAGAGACGCCGGCTGGTGAAAAGGCGTCGGGCGCAAAGCGGCTTCTCTCCCGCGAGCGGCCGGCGCGAAACCGCTCAGTAGCGCCGGACGGGCGGCCCGTAACAGCCCAGAGCGGGAACGGAATTCCGTTCCAAGAGAAGTGGTACCGCGGAAGCAGCGCTTTCGTCTTCATGGGAGGACGAAGGCTTTTTTATTGCTCCGCCAAAAACGAAGGAGGAGGAAGAACGCATGGCTTTTGTACCGACGCTGGACCTGCACGAGCACACCTTGCCCGGATTGCTTCGGAGGAACGCGCAGCGACTGCCCGACAACGACTGCATCGTCGCGCCGGAATTCGGCATCTGCTGGAGCTGGAAGGAATTTGACCGCCGCACCAGCGAGGTGGCGCGCGGCATGTACGCCATGGGCATCCGCAAGGGCGACCATGTGGCCATCTGGTCCACCAATACGCCCGAATGGATGCTCACCATGTTCGCATCGGCCAAGCTGGGCGCGATTCTGGTGACCGTCAACACCAACTACAAGCAGTTCGAGCTCAACTACCTGCTCAACCAGAGCGATACCAAGATGCTCGTGATGACCGCCGGCGTCAAGAACAACGACTACATCAGCCATATCACAGGGCTTGTGCCCGCCCTCAACACCGAGGCGCCGGAGAACATCTCCTGCAAGCAGCTTCCCTTCCTCAAGCGCGTGCTCCTCATCGGCGACAGCGAGCGCCGCCCCATGGGCATGAGCCGCTTTGACGACCTCTACGAGCTGGCCGCCTCCGTGCCCGAAAGCGTGGTGGAGGAGAGCATCGCGGGCCTGGATACCCACGAGACGATCAACATGCAGTATACCAGCGGCACCACGGGCTTCCCCAAGGGCGTGATGCTCACCCATTACAACATCACCAACAACGGCCAGTTCCTGGGCGACTGCATGAAGCTGACCGACGAGGACCGGCTGCTGATCGTGGTGCCCCTGTTCCACTGCTTCGGCTGCGTGCTGGGCGTGATGAGCTGCCTGACGCACTGCACGACCATCGTTTTGATGGACCACTACAACCCGCTGCGCGAGATGCAGATTTTGCAGGATGCGCGCTGCACCGCCGTGCATGGCGTGCCCACGATGTTCATCGGCATGCTCGAGCACCCGGAGTTCGACCGCTTCGATTTCAGCCGCCTGCGCACGGGCATCATGGCCGGAAGCCCCTGCCCCATCAAGACCATGCGCGACGTGACGGGCAAGATGCACCTCTCCGAGCTGACCATCACCTACGGCCAGACCGAGTGCAGCCCCGGCATGACCATGAGCCGCACGGACGATCCCCTCGAGCTGCGCTGCACCACCGTGGGCAAGCTCCTGCCCCAGACCGAGGGCAAGATCATCGACCCCGAAACGGGCAAGGAGGTGCCCCGCGGCGTGCCGGGCGAGATCGTCACCCGCGGCTACCATGTGATGAAGGGCTATTACAAGATGCCCGAGGCCACCCGTCAGGCCATTGACGAGGACGGCTGGCTGCACACCGGCGACATCGGCACCATGGACGAGGACGGCAACTTCCGCATCACCGGCCGCCTCAAGGACATGATTATCCGCGGCGGCGAGAACATCTACCCCCGCGAGATTGAGGAATTCCTCTACACCCACCCCGCCGTCAGCGACGTGCAGGTGGTGGGCGTGCCGGACGAGAAGTACGGCGAGGAGGTCTGCGCCTGCGTCATCCTCAAGAAGGACTGCACGGCCACCAAGGAGGAGCTCATCGAGTTCGTGCGCGAGGGCCTTAGCAAGTTCAAGGCGCCCCGCTACGTGCTGCTCATGGACACCTTCCCCATGACCGCCAGCGGCAAGATCCAGAAGTTCAAGCTGCGCGAGATGGGCGTGGACCTCCTGGGCCTGCACGCCGCGGCCAGCATCGAAACGGCATAAAAAGAAAGCAAGCGCCGGACGGAATTCCCGTCCGGCGCTTAGCTTGTCGAAAGAGTCCGGCTGTCCCGCTGATTTCGCGAGCAGCCGCCAGCCGGCCGTTTTCATGCCCGGCGATCCATGACGATCCGCTGGTGGAGACGCTGGCCCTGCCGTTCACGGATCGGTAGTATTCCGTCCCCGGACCGCTGTATACAGCCCATGCTGCCGGCCCGAGCAGGCGCGTGTCGCCGTCGGAAAGGATGGAGTACTTGTTGACGCCGGAAGCCGGGGTCGCTGATACGGCGCACGCGAGCGCGATCCCCGGCAGGCCGCCAGGCCCATTCTTTTTATCAGGCATCATACCGTATTCTGCCTGTCTGTGAAAAGATCCTTTGCCGCGATGCCTTACTCCCGCGCCTGACCGTCCTCAAAGCCCACGATCAGGCCGTGCTTTTCGCCGTAGTAGGAGCACAGGCCGCTGGCGGGCAGCAGTCGGCAGGGAGCATCGGGCCAGGTCTGGCGCACCAGCTCCATCAGTCGGGAAGCCCCCTCCTCGTTTTGCACATGAGTGATGGCCAGGGGTCCGCCCGCGTAGCCCGCGTGCTCCAGCTCGCGCGCCAGCAGCTCCAGGCCGCGGGCCGCGCCGCGCGGCTTCATCAGCGGCTGCAGGGTACCGTGCTCGCTGGCGCAGCCCAAAATGCGCACGCCCAGCATGCCGATGGTCGCGGCTACCAGCTTGTTGATGCGGCCGTTTTTTACAAAGTTGTCCACATGCTCCAGCAGAAAAAGCAGGTGCGTGTGCTGATGGTACAGCCATAGCCGCTGCGTCACCTCTTCAAAGGGCAGTCCCTGCGTGATCAGCTCGCATGCGCGAAAGACCAGCAGCGCGATCTCCGCGCCGGCGGACCGTGAATCCAGCACGTAGATGGGCTTGTGGGGCTGTTTTTCCCACGCCAGGTCACGCCCCAGCACAGCGGAGTTGTAGCTGCCCGACAGCCCGCCCGTGATGGTGATGGCGATGACGTTGTCCCCCTCGGAAAAGGCGCGCGCCCAGGTTTCAGGCGACGGGCAGGCTGAGCTGCTCCTGCCTTTGTGCGCCTCCATGGCGGCCAGAAAGCGGTCGCGGTCCATGCCCGCATCGTCCACCCATTCCTGATCGCCCAGCAGGATGCTTAGCGGCACCCGACGCAGGCCCACGTTGGGAGCCAGGTCGCCCGGAAGCAGGTCGCAGCCCGAATCGGTCACAATCATCCATTCCATAGCGGGTTTCCTCCAAAACTCATAAAACAGTATAAAAAACTGATAAATACAGTTTCAAAAACTTTATATCATCGTTTACGATGCTTGTCAAGGGGGTTTTTTTATGCTATGATGATCTCGCCTAGCAGAGGAAGGAGGGTTGGTCATGGAGCGGTTTGAGGAATCCGCCTTTTGCAGGGAGATCGAGGCCTTTCGCCTGCCGCGCTATGCGGATCTGCCGGATTTTCGCCTGTACATCGACCAGCTGATCGCGCTGGTGGAAAAGACGCTGGCGCCGCTGATGGGCGCGGACGGGGAGAAGTGGATCACCGCCACCATGGTGGGCAACTATGCGCGCCAGGGCGTCATCCCGCGGCCGGAGGGCAAGCGCTACAGCCGCGACCACGCGGCCTACCTGATCTTTGTGTGCCTGACCAAACAGGTCATCGCCATCGGGGATATCCAGCGGCTCATTCAGGTGCAGCAGGGCACGGCGTTTGAGGTGGCCGTGGCCTACGACTATTTCTGCACGGAGCTGGAAAGCATTCTGGCCCATGTCTTTCACGGCGATCCGCTTCGGCCCGATTCCAGCCGCACGCATGCGCGGGAGACGCGCCTGGTGCGCTCGGCCGGCTTTGCGGTGGCGCATAAGATCTATCTGTCGCAATACCTGCGCTATCTCAACGCGCAGGAGGGCGCCGCGGACGCATAGGCGCAATGGCATGAACCAGCGTTGAAAGAGAGCATGCAAAAAAGCCGTTTGCGAATCGCAACGGCTTTTTGCATCACCATAGGGTGGATGAAGGTGGAGGTGCCATCCGGATTTGAACCGGAGAATAAAGGTTTTGCAGACCTTCGCCTTACCACTTGGCTATGGCACCGGATGTGGAGCGGTAGACGAGATTCGAACTCGCGACATCCACCTTGGCAAGGTGGCACTCTACCACTGAGCTACTACCGCACACTTGGTGCCTTGGGGCGGAATCGAACCACCGACACGCAGATTTTCAGTCTGCTGCTCTACCGACTGAGCTACCAAGGCATA
>CALVNG010000059.1 GCA_944349545.1 uncultured Eubacteriales bacterium | reverse complement strand
GTTCCGCCCACCAATCCCTTTTCCATGGCCTGGCGCAGAATCTCATTGAAGATCTGCTCGGGAATGTCGTTATCCCGGAAACGGCGCTTGCGGTTCACGCTCAGCGTTGTGGCGTCCGGCGCCTTCTCTGTCAGACTCAGCCCGCAAAACCATTTATATGCCATGTTATAGTTAATCTCTTCCTCCAGCCGCCGCTCCGAACGGATGCCGTAGAGATACCCCACAAACAGCATGCGGAACAACACCTCCGGCTCAATCGCCGGACGGCCCAGGTTGGCGCTATACAGCGGCGCGCACAGCCTGCGGATGAATGAGAAGTCGATGCTCCGGTCGATCTTCCGCAGCAGATGGTCCTGCGGTACCAGCTGTTCCAGAATGATCAGTTCCATTCCCTGTTGCTTCTCGTGGAATTTGTTTAGCATGCCGCTCTCTCCTGACTCTTTCTTTTGTGTTGCCTGCTCTTTTCTGTTTCTCTTCTATACACCTATATTATAGATTCGACATGCTTATCCGCTTTTCCTTATGAAAAAAAGACCGTTGACTTGGTTTTGTCAACGGTCTGAAACCCGAAAAACCCCGTTTTCACAAATTGAAAACGGGGTTTTTCGGGTTTGGATTTTCACATTAATCTATCGCTAAATCTGAAGCTTTTGGATATTCGTTACAGAGCAACCTGTAAGGCAATTCATCTTCTTCAATCTTTGGAAAACGTCCTACCTGCGGGGAAAAGCGATTATCCGTACAATCATCATTACATTGGCTTACTTCACCCAGCAGCACCGCTCCCGTGCCTTCTTCTACCGCAAAATCGTGATACATGCACTGCTGAATATAAATGCTTTCACCAGGCGTCAAACGAATTTGCGTCCCAGCCGGAACCGTGCAGGCGCGTCCATCCAAATGAACCGTTACATCCGAAACCTTATCTATTTCTTCATTGTCGAGGCTGTTATACACTCTGATCAGTACATTGCCACCTCCACGGTTGATAATATCCTCCGTTTTATACCAATGGAAATGGTTGCACGCCCGCTGCCCTTCTTTTAAATAAAGCAATTTTTCTGCATAAACCTTCGGGTAGCGATCGGCCATCGACCGGTTGCCGTTTCGGATTGTAATCAGTGAAAAACCCCAATTATCAAAATCCCCCAATCCAAAATCGGTAATATCCCATCCAAGCATACAGTCGCGAACCTCATCATATTCATGACCAATGGTTTGCCACTGCGTCGGAGTAAAGTGGCAAAAAGGCGGCAAATAGCAACAATACCGACGGCAGGCTTCTTCCATTTCAAGAAGCGCTTTGTTGATTTGAGAGCGTTTCATGTTCCTTCCTCCCTCTTCATATCGCTTTCAGTTGGTACAATACAAATCCAATTACAGCCCCACTCTCTGCATCGGTCTCACTCCTTGCTATAATCGTTTTATAGATTACGATCTTATTTTGCGGCAAACGGTCGGATGGTCAACCGCATTTCAAACTTTTCTCCCGGACGTAATTTTTGAATATCCAGCTTATGCTCTATTCTTCCATCTGCATTCAGCGGATCATCAACACCCGCCCAAGGTTCGATGCATATATAGGGAACATCAAATCCAGTTTTGGACCATATTCCAACCCAGGGTACCTTGCCAAAACTCATTTCAATTCCATAACCCTCCTGACGATGCAGCGTTACAGCTTGTGACAGCGGCGCGCATATCAGCATAGCATCGTTTTCGAACAACGACCGTTCAAGCGTAATGACAGATGGAATCAGCTTGCCTTCTGTTATCAACAGATGGTTTTTTTCATCCAAACGGTAACAAAGCAGTTTTCTGTCCGCTGTAAAAGTCAGACGATCTCCCGGCGAACAGCAAAAGCCCGGGTGCGCGCCAAAAGAAAAATACATATCCTCATGCCCAGGATTTTGTATTTCGCAGTCTACACACAGCGTTTCACCCTTCAAACGATAAGCGATCTGCAAAACAAACGGCCACGGATAATGCTCGAGTGTACTTTCATCCTCGCGCAATTCAAATACAATTTGTCTTTTGTCATCTTTGATGTGATGAAACTTTTTCTCTTTGGCAAAACCATGCAGCGGAAGTCGATAACTTTGTTTCTTCCATTCAAAATGATCATTTTTCAATTGTCCCACAACAGGAAATAACCATGGCGCTCTATCCGGCCAAATCGCCGTCTCCCCATGCCACAGCAGTTC
Organism: uncultured Eubacteriales bacterium; assembly: GCA_944349545.1. GTDB lineage: Bacteria > Bacillota > Clostridia > Christensenellales > Aristaeellaceae > Limiplasma. Next base: position 12,041 of record CALVNG010000059.1, on the reverse strand, counting down.
TTTCCCCATCTTTTTTGCATAAATACTTTGTAATTCCGCTCCATCTTCCTCCACTTCAATCCGCAAATATTCATTTTCCAACAAAACGCATGCCATTCTTTTCTTTCCTCCTTAAAGCAGTTTATCGTAATTATGAAGGCTCTATGTTCCAAAGCCTTTTCTTTCCCAAAGCGAAATTTTACGATAAAACAAAAAACACCTATGTAACCAGTCCTTTACAGGATCCAGAAACATAGGTGTTTGTTGGTACACCATCAGGGGCTCGAACCCTGGACACCCTGATTAAGAGTCAGGTGCTCTACCAACTGAGCTAATGGTGCATATCCGCCAGCCGGCCGCTTGGGTGAAGCGGTATCACAACCAGCGAAGATTATTATACTCCATCAATCCCGAATGTCAACCCCCAAAATGCGAAAAATTTTCATTTTTCCGCACCCAGCCGCTCCGCCGGAAACAGCCGCATGCTTTCCATGTCCATAAAGGCGGGGGTGAAGGCGCTGTCGGCGGATGCCCGGCTTTGTATGTAGCCCTCCAGCCCCAGCGCCAGCATGAAATCGCGCACGCGCGCATATTCCCTGTGCGTCAGCCGCCGGTCCAGGCCGGGGAGACTTGCCCCGTTCACGGGCGTATACTGCCGCATCAGGCTCACGGGCGTGCCGGCTGGCAGTTCGCGGGCGATTGCGTCCAGAATGCGAAGGCTTTCGGAGGTGCGCAGGGGAAGAATCAGGTGACGCACCAGCGTACCGCTTTGCATCAGCCCCTCGCCGTCATAGACGGGCGCGCCCTTGGCCCGGCACATGGCGCGGATGGCCGCCATCGCCACGGGGAAATAGTCCGGCGCGCCGGCCAGCTGCCGCGCGCTTTCGGCGCTGAAATACTTGAGGTCCGGCAAAAACACGTCCACGTACTCCGCCGCGGCCTCCACCAGCTCCACCGTTTCATAGCCGCTGCTGTTCCACACCACGGGGATGCCGGGCCTGCGCAGTCGAAGAGCCTCAAAAATGACCGGCGCAAAATGCGACGGCGTGACCAGATTGAGGTTATGTACCCCCAAATCCTCCACCCGCGCGAACAGTTCGCTCAGCTCCCGGGCATTCATGGCCCGACCCAGGCTGTGATGGCTGATGGATTCGTTCTGGCAGAACACGCACCCCAGCGCGCAGCCGCTGAAAAACACCGTTCCGCTGCCCCGCGTGCCGCTGATGCAGGGTTCCTCCCACAGATGGGCCGCCGCGCGGGCCACCACCGGCAGCGTTCCCATATGGCAATAGCCCTCGCCCCGGTCGAGGGTGCGCGGAGCGTTGCACCGCCGGGGGCACAGGTTGCAAAGGGCCATCCCAATCGTCTCCTTTCGCGCATGGGCGCTGTGGGCAGTGTAACACAGCGGGGCGCGGCTGTAAAGCGGCCCCCGACAAACAAGTTTTTCACCACATCCGGCAAAACGCTTGTATTTCCAAAAACGTTGTGGTATACTGCTTACTGCCTGCCGTTGCAGGCTGTTTCTGGCAGCATTTCGACCCGGAGGAAAGAAGGGTTTTTCGTAAAGAGTGGGTATCGCTTCCTCTTCCTTCATGCGGCGCGTCTCCGTGGGGGCGCGGCGGCCCCGGAGGGCGTATCCCTTCGGGCCGTGCTTTGTGGTTGGCAAAGCGGCGTGGGGGAAGGGCATGGGCGATAGCATACCGCTCTTTTTGATTGCTTTTTTGCAACGGGCGTTTTGACAAGGAGCGAATGGGGTAGAAAGCTATGGCGAAAAGCAAGGGCGCGCGCGGCGCGGGTCCGTCGGCCGCGGGAGAAGTGGAAAGGCGCGCGCTGGGCGTGGCCGATGAAATGGGCCTGGAGCTGGTGGAGGTCACGCTGCAAAAGGAGAGCCGCGGCAAGTGCCTGTGCGTGTATGTGGATAAGGAAGGCGGCCTGTCGCTGGACGACTGCGAACGCTACCACAAGCGCCTTCAGCCCATGCTGGAGGATGTGGATTACGACATCATGGAGGTGTCCAGCCCCGGCGCGGACCGGCCCGTGAAAACCCGGCGCGATTTTGAAAAGCACAGGGGCGAATTGGTGGAGGTCAGGCTCTTTGCGGCCCGCGACGGCGCAAAGGCGTTTCGCGGCCTCCTGACCGATATGGACGATGACTCCGTGACCATCACCGACGCTCAGGATCAGCCGCAGGTGTTCCGGCGGCGGGAGGTGGCGGTGGTCAAGCCCGTGATCGAGCTGGATGAGGATGACTTTGCCGACGTCGATTTCGACGCCTTGGATGACGAAGAATAGAGAAAGCAGGGAAGCACCATGAGATCGACCAAAAAGAACCAGCAAAGCGGCGGCCAGGCGGAAATCATCGCGGCGGTCAAGGCATTGGCCAGCGAAAAGGATATCAGCGAGGAGATGCTCTATAACGCCATTGAGGAAGCGCTCAAGGCGGCCTACAAGAAAAACGTCTCCCGTGAGGAAAACGCACCCACCAACCTGAGCGTCACGCTGGATCGCACCACCGGCGTGGCCCAGGTGTTCGCCCGCAAGACCATCACCGACGAGGTGGAGGACGCCGCCAACCAGATCACCCTGGAGGACGCCCTCAAGATCCGCGCCGACTACCGCATGGGCGACATCGCCGAAATCGACGTGACGCCCACGGGCTTCCTGCGTACCGCTGCGCAGACGGCCAAGCAGGTCATCATGCAGCGCATCCGCGAGGCGGAGCAGGGCAAGATCTACGACGAGTATTCCGAAAAGGAAAACGAGATCCTCACCGCCATCGTCCAGCGCGTGGAGCCCAAGGGCGTCTATGTGGAGCTGGGCCGCACGGAGGGCATTCTGCCCGACAGCGAGTGGATGCCCGGCGAGGAATACCACATCGACGACCATATCAAGGTCTACGTCCTGGAGGTCAATCGCACCGGGCGTGAGATGCTGCGCGGTCCGCAGGTGCGCGTCAGCCGCATCCATCCCGGCCTGGTCAAGCGCCTCTTTGAGATGGAGGTGCCGGAGATCGCCGCGGGCGTGGTGCAGGTCAAGTCCATCGCCCGCGAGGCCGGCAGCCGCACCAAGATGGCCGTGCACTCCACCGAGGTCACTATCGACCCCGTGGGCGCGTGCGTGGGTCCGCGCGGCAACCGCGTGGAAAAGGTCGTCGCGGAGCTGAAAAACGAGAAGATCGATATCATCAAGTGGTCGCCCGACCCTGCGGAGTTCATCGCCAACGCCCTCAATCCCGCGCATGTGCTGAGCGTCTTTGTGGCGGAGAACGAAAAGGCCTGCCGCGTGGTTGTGCCCGATAACCAGCTCAGCCTGGCCATCGGCAAGGAGGGTCAGAACGCCCGTCTGGCCGCCAAGCTCACCGGCTGGCGCATCGACATCAAGAGCCAGAGCCAGGCCGCTCAGATGTTTGACATGGCCATGGACGAACCCGCGCCGGAGGAGCCCATGGGCTTCCAGGCGTTCTACGACGAGCCCGCGCCCCTGGAGGAGCTTCGCCAGTCCGGCCTGCCGGAGCTGCGCGACATCCCCCTCGAAACGGACCCCGACGAGGACGATACCCTCTGATTTCCCGGTGCGTCCCATACAGAAGGAGTTGTGAACCGTGCCGCCAAAGCCGCGTAAGATTCCCATGCGCATGTGCGTAGGCTGCCGCGAGATGAAGCCAAAGAAGGAGCTTCTGCGCGTGGTGCGATCGCCCGAGGGCCGGGTCAGCCTGGACGAAACCGGCAAAAAGCCCGGGCGAGGCGCATATTGTTGCTATAATGCGGAATGCCTGCGCCGCGCCCTCAAGCAGGGCCAGCTGGACCGCCAGCTGGAGGTCCGGCTGGGGGAGGAGGTCAACGCGCAGCTGACCCAGACCATGCAACAGCTGCTGGCAAGCCGGGAGGCGCAGCCATGAACCATGAAGCGGAGAGCCGTGTGACCTCCTTTTTGGGCCTGTGCCTGCGCGCAGGACGGCTGGTGACCGGCCAGGAGGCTTGCGTGGATTTGATTCGCAGCGGCGGCGCGGCGCTGGCCCTGGTGGACGAAGCCGCGTCCGCCAATACGCTCAAGCGCCTGTCGGACGCCTGTCGTAGCCACGATACGCCGCTGTACGTGCTCTCGCCGGGCGCGCTGGGGCACAGCATCGGAAAGCCTTCCCGCATGACCGCGGCCATCGCCCCGGACGGCATGGCGGACAGGCTGCTGGAAATGCTCAGGGACCAACCCCGCCTGTGAGGCGGAAACGATCGCGCGGTCATTCTTTTGGCCGCCGGTCCAATACATTGCAAGATTATGCGGGGGTGCAAGCGGTACAATGACCAAAGTGAAACTCAAGGATGCCACCAAGGAGCTGCTCAAGGGCGCGGAGGATATGCTGGGCAGCGTGTCCACCATGCGCAAAAGCGCGGATGATCTGGCTCAGGCCGCCCGGAAGCTGGAAAACCAGTTCCTGCGCGAGGAAGAGCAGCGCCGTGCGGAGGAGAAGCAGGCCGAGCAGCAGCGCCTGTTGAGCCAGCACGCCAAGGCATATACCATGCCCGATATGGATGAGGCCGAGGAGGCGCCCAAGGTGGAAACAAAAGCGGAAGTCAAGCCCGTCGCACCCAAGGAGGAAGCCGGGCCTGCGCCTGCGGAGGAGAAGAAACCGGCGCCCGCCAAGCAGGCGGAGGCGCCTGCGGCTCCGCAGCCTGCCGCGCAGCCCACGGCCCAACCCACGCCCGCCGTGGCTCGCCCGGCCCCGCAGCCCGCACCGCAACCGGCGCCCGCGCCCGTTGCGGCCCGTCCGGCTCCGCAACCCGCGCCTCAGCCGTCCCCGGCCCCCGTCGCAGCCCGTCCGGCTCCGCAGGCCGGCGCGCCTGCGCCCCAGCCTGCGCCTGCTGCCGCCCGTCCCGCTGCGCAGCCCGCGCGTCCCATGCAGGCCGGCCAGCCCGCCCGTCCGGCGCAGCCCGCGCGTCCCGTGCAGGGTGGTCAGCCCGTCCGTCCGGCGCAGCCCGTCCGTCCCGTACAGGGCGGTCAGCCCGGCCCGCGTCCCGCGGCGAACCCGCAGGGTCCGTATGGGCGTCCTGCGAACCCGCAGGGCCCCTATGGCCGCCCGGCCAATCCGCAGGGTCCGTATGGCCGTCCCGCGAACCCGCAGGGCCCCTATGGCCGTCCGGCCAATCCGCAGGGTCCGTATGGCCGTCCTGCAAACCCGCAGGGTCCGTATGGCCGTCCCGCGAACCCGCAGGGCCCCTATGGCCGTCCAGCGAATCCGCAGGGTCCGTATGGCCGCCCGGCGAATCCGCAAGGTCCCTATGGCCGCCCGGCGGGCGGTCAGGGACAGGGCGGCCCCCGTCCCATGGGCGGCGGCTTCGGCAACCGTCCCGCCGGTCCGCGCCCCCCGATGGGCGGCCGCAAGCCTGCGGTGGAGATGACGCCTTCCGTGGAGAAGGAGCGCGTCAGCAATTACGATCCCAACAAGAAAAACTACGTACGACAGCACGATCCCGAGCGGGTGGCCCGCAACCGCAAGCAGCTCGCGCGCGAGAACTTCAACGGGCTGGATGACGATGTGGTGCGCGGCGGCCGCCGCGCGCGCGTGAAAAAGCCCAGCGCGCAGCAGCTCATGGCTCCCATCAAGATCGAAAAGGCGTATATGACCGCAGAAACCATCACCGTCAAGGACCTGACCGAGCGCATCGGCAAGCCGGCGGGCGAGATTCTCAAGAAGCTTCTGCTGCTGGGCGTGATGGCCAATATCAACAGCGAGCTGGACTTCGACACGGCAAGCCTGGTGTGCAGCGACTTCGGCGTCACGCTGGAGATGAACCTGGCCAAGACCGCCGAGGACGACCTGGCCGAGACGGACTTTGAGGACGCGGAGGAGGACCTCCAGCCCCGTCCGCCGGTGGTCACCATCATGGGCCACGTGGACCACGGCAAGACCTCGCTCCTGGACTACATCCGCCATTCGCACGTCACTGCGGGCGAGGCGGGCGGCATCACCCAGCACATCGGCGCCTACACCGTCACGGTGGACGGCCGCGTCATCACCTTCCTGGATACGCCGGGACATGAGGCGTTCACCGCCATGCGCGCCCGCGGCGCTCAGGCCACGGACATCGCCATCCTTGTTGTGGCGGCGGATGACGGCGTGATGCCCCAGACCGTGGAGGCCATCAATCACGCCAAGGCCGCCGAAGTGCCCATCATCGTGGCCATCAACAAGATGGATAAGCCCGCCGCCAACCCCGACCGCGTCAAGCAGGACCTGACCGCCTACGAGCTGGTGCCCGAGGAATGGGGCGGCGACACCATCATGGTGCCCGTCAGCGCGCATACCGGCGAGGGCGTCGAATCGCTGCTGGAGATGATCCTGCTGGAGGCGGATATGCAGCAGCTCCGCGCCAACCCCAACCGCATGGCCAAGGGCGTGATTATCGAGGCCAAGCTGGACAAGTCGCGCGGCCCCGTGGCCACCGTGCTTCTGCAAAACGGCACTTTGCACGTGGGCGACAACATCGTGGCCGGCATGGCCAGCGGCCGTGTGCGCGCCATGGTCAACGACCGCGGCGAGCGCGTGACCGAGGCGGGTCCCTCCATGCCCGTGGAGATTTCCGGCTTCACCGACGTGCCCAGCGCGGGCGACGATATGATGGCCGTGGCGGACGATCACCTGGGCCGCCAGGTGGTGCAGGAGCGCCGCGACAAGCTCAAGGCCGCACGCGTGGCCGCCTCCAGCAAGGTGTCGCTGGATAACCTGTTCAGCCGCATCGACCAGAGCAAGCTGACCAACCTCAACATCATCATCAAGGCCGACGTGCAGGGCAGCGTGGAGGCCGTCAAGCAGGCGCTGGAGAAGCTCTCCAGCGACGAGGTCAAGGTGCGCGTGCTGCACAGCGCCGTGGGCGCCATCACCAAGGACGACGTCAACCTCGCCTCCGCGTTCGACGCCATCATCATCGGCTTCAACATCCGCCCAGACGCCTCCGCGCGCGAGGCCGCCGACCGCGAGGGCGTGGATGTGCGCCTCTACCGCGTGATCTATCAGGCCATCGAGGACGTGCAGAAGGCCATGAAGGGCCTGCTGGAGCCGGAGTACAAGGAAGTCATGCTCGGCCATGCCGAGGTGCGCAGCACCTTCCGCATCACCGGCGCGGGCACCGTCGCGGGCTGCTATGTCAAGGACGGCAAGCTTCAGCGCAACGCCGAGGCCCGCCTCATCCGCGACAACGTGGTGATCTTCGAGGGCAAGCTCTCCAGCCTCAAGCGATTCAAGGACGACGCCAAGGAGGTCGCCGAGGGCTACGAGTGCGGCGTGAGCTTCGACAGCTTCAACGACATCAAGGAAGGCGACGTGATCGAGTGTTACGTCATGGAGGAGGTCGAGCGCTGAGGCGCTCCCTTCCCGCTGCGCGACCATACGTTTTGTAAGGAAGAGATTCATTGAGCTATCAACGCATTGACCGCATTTCGGAGCAGGTCCGCCGCGAGGTGGACCAGATCATCCGCGAGCGCCTGTCCGATCCGCGCATCCGCGGCACCTTCAGCGTGACGAGGGCCGAGGTGACGCGCGATCTGCGCTACGCCAAGATCTACGTCAGCATTCTGGAGGAGGCCGACCGCGCGCCCATGATGGCGGCGCTGAAAAAAGCGGCGGGCTTTGTGCGCCACGAGCTGGGCCAGAGCATGATCATCCGTTATGCGCCGGAAATCCTCTTTGAGGAGGACCATAACATCGAGTACGGCATCCATATCGCATCTGTGCTCAAGCAGGTGCGCCCGGAGGAAGAAACGAACGATGAATCAAGCGACGGTCAGGAATAACCCCGATCCGCGGCAGCAGGTGCTGTCCGCCGTTCAAGCGGCGGGCAGCGTCTTGCTGTTTTGCCATGTCTCGCCGGACGGCGACACCTTGGGCAGCGCGCTGGCACTCAAGCTGCGCATGACGGCGATGGGCAAGTCCGTGCGGCTGTTCGTGGACGGCGAGTGGCCATCCAATCTCGCCTTTCTGCCGGGCATGAGCGCCGCGGAAGGGCCGGACGCCGCCGTGGAGACAGCCGACCTCGCGCTTGCGGTGGATGTGAGCTGCGAGGAGCGGCTGGGCGCGTGCGCACCGGCGTTTTTTGCCGCCAAGCGCACCGCGGTGGTGGACCACCACGGTTCCAACCCCGGCTTTGCCCGGATCAACTGGATCGACGGGGACGCCCCGGCGACCGCCGTGCTGGTGTACAGGCTTTTGGTGGAGCTGGGCGGTTCCCTCTCTCGTGACGAAGCCGTCTGCCTCTATACCGGCCTGTCCACCGACACGGGCAATTTCATCTATGAAAGCACCAGTGCCGAGAGCTTTCGCATGATGGCCGCGCTCATGGAAGCGGGCCTGCCACTGGCGGAGTATGCCAGGCGGCTGTTCCGGGTGAAGGAGCTGCCGTTTGTGCGGCTGCTGGGTCAGGCTCTGCCTTCCCTGCGGCTGACCTGCGGGGGAAAGGTGGCGGGCCTTACGCTGACCGCCGAGCAGATGCGCAGGGCTGGCGCAAAGCCGGGTCACACCGACGGCCTGGTGGATTACGCCATCGACCTGGAGGGCGTGGTGATGGCGTACTTTGCCCGTGAGACCGAGGACGGCCGCGTCAAGGTCAGCCTGCGGGCGCTGGAGCCGTGGCATGTGGACCAGGTGGCGGTGCGCTTCGGCGGCGGAGGGCATCGGCTGGCCAGCGGCTTGACCGTGAATATGCCCCTTGCGGAGGCGGCGCAGGCCGTGGAAGCCGCGCTGGCCGAGGCGTTCGGGAGCGTGAACGCATGACGCAGACAGGGCCGCTGTGCGGCTTTCTCAACGTGCTCAAGCCGCCGGGCATGTCGTCTGCGCAGGTGGTGGGCTACGCGCGCCGTCTGCTGGGCGGGGTAAAGGCAGGCCATGCGGGCACGCTGGACCCGGAGGCGGCAGGCGTGCTTCCGCTGATGATCGGCAAGGCCACGCGCCTGTTCGATGACCTGCAGGACAAGGACAAGGAATACGTGGCTGAGGTTGCCTTCGGCGTGGCTACCGATACGCAGGATGCGCAGGGCGTGCCCGTCGCCCGTGGGGACCGCTGGCCGGACGAGGCCGCCATCGCTGCCGTCCTTCCGCGCTTCACGGGGGAGATTTTGCAGACGCCGCCCATGTACAGCGCCCTCAAGCAGGACGGACAGCGGCTGTACGACCTGGCGCGCAGAGGCTGTGAGGCCGTCGTGCCCGCCAGAAAGGTCACGGTGTATGCCCTTCGGCTGACGGGGCTTACGCCAGGTCACGGAGCGCTACTCAGCGTTTGCTGCTCCAGGGGCTTCTACGTGCGGACGCTGTGCCGCGATCTGGGCGAGGCCCTGGGCTGTCCGGCGCATATGCGCTTTCTGCTGCGCACGCGCAGCGGCCCCTTCGCTCTGGATACGTCCCTCACGCTGGAGGCGCTCGCGGAGAAGGCCGCGCAGGGAACGCTGGCAGGATGCCTTTTGCCGCCGGAAGCGGGCATTGTGCATATGCCCATGGCGGAGGTGCCGCTGGACCTGGCAAAGGCTGTGCGAAACGGCGGGCATGTGCCGTGGGCGCGCTTTGCCGCGCAGGGCGTGGACGCGGAGCGTCCCTTCGGCCTGCGGCTGGAAGGCGCGCTGTTGGGCGTGGCCAGGCGGCAGGGCGAGGAGGTCAAGGTGAGAACCTGGCTCGCGGAATGAGCCGGTGAGGAGGACGACAAATGCAGACCGTTCTGGACGGCCGCTATGCGGCCGACCGAAGCGTGGTGGCGCTGGGCATGTTTGACGGCGTGCACATCGGCCATCAGGTATTGCTGAAGAAAGGGCGCGCGCTGGCTGACCGTGAGGGCGTGCCGCTGGTGGCGTGCACCTTTATGGACCATCCGCTGCGGCTGGTCGCGCCGGACAGGTGCCCGCCCATGCTGACCACCTTTGACGAACGGGCCCGACTGTTGGAAAATCTGGGCGTGGATGTGCTCTATGCCATGCCCTTTGACCATTCCGTGAGGGATATGCCGCCGGAGGACTATGTAGGCCATCTGGTGCGGCAGTTTCATCCCACGGACGTGGTGTGCGGCTACAACCACACCTTTGGCAAAAAGGGAGAGGGCACGCCGGCACTGCTGGCGGCGCTGGGCGGCGCGCTTGGATTTGCCGCCGCGGTGGTGCCCAAAATCACGCTGAACGGGCAGGAGGTCAGTTCGACGGCTATTCGCGGCTGGCTCAGGCAGGGCGACGCGGCGCGCGCGCGTGCGCTGCTGGGACGGCCCTACCTGCGCCAGGCGGCGGTGGCTGCGCGCCGTGGCGGACGCTGGGAGCTGTTCATGCCGCCCAACGGCAAGCAGGATGTGCCCAGAGGAAGCTACCGGACGCTATGCTCCGACAGCGAGCATACCTGGCCGGTGCTGTTGCACGTGGAGCGCGAGGGACGCGCCCTGTGCAGTCTGCCTGCGGGCACATCCCTGCACGACGAGCTGGACATCAGGTTTCTCAAGGGCCTGTCGGTGGAAAACTGATTTGGAAAGGAGCGGTCTGCGTGCAAAAGAAAAACCTTTGGCAGGAGGCGCTGTACTGGGTAGCGCTGGCAGCATTGCTGACGGCGGGAGGCTTTCTGCTCTTCACCAATCTGGGCGTGACGGGCATCAGCGATTGCGACGAGGCGCGCCACGGCATCAACGCCTATGAGATGATGCAGAGCGGCGATTACGTGGTCACCACCTACCGGGGCGAGCCGGACTACTGGAACCTCAAGCCGCCGCTGACGGATTACTGCATCATGCTGGGGTACCGGATCTTCGGATACAACGCGCTGGGACTCAGGTTTTACAGCGCGCTGAGCATGATGCTGACCATGATTGTGCTGGCCCTGTGGACCCGGCGCCGCTACGGGCGGATCGCCAGCCTGTGCACGCAGCTGATGCTGCTGGGATGCGGATTCATCTATGGTCCGCATTTCGCCCGCTTCGGTGACGCAGATGCGCAGATGCTGCTGTTTTACGTGCTGGCCATGATTTTCATGCTGGAAAGCCGCCGAAGCCCGCGCATGCTCTACGGTACCGCCCTATGCTTCGGCCTGGCGTTCATGAGCAAGAGCTGGCACGCGGCGCTCATTCCGGTCACATGCCTCGTCTATCTGGCGGTGACGGGCGAAATTCGCAGGCTCAGGCCGCGGCACTATCTGGGGCTGATCTTCTTCGGACTTCTGCCCATCGCGCCCTGGGCCATCGCGCGCTATCAACGCGACGGAATGGTGTTTTTTGAAAAGATGTTCTCCATCGACGTAGTGAGGCGCGCGACCGCCGTGCATGAGGAGCACTGGGGCGGTCCGGGATTCTATATTTCCTATCTTCTGTCCGACAGGAGCACCGTCGCGGCGGCGGTCATCGTGGCGATTGCGCTTTTGTGGAAGGCTGTGCGCCGGCTGCGCCTCTCGCGGGACCAATGGGGCATCCTGCTGTGGTTTGCCGTGCCGCTGGTGCTGTACAGCCTGTGCGTGAGCAAGCTGGCGTGGTACATCTATGTGTGCCTGCCGCCCCTGGCCGTCGGCTTTGGGATGGCCTGCGGCAAGCTGGCGCGGGGGGCGCTGCGCTCCGGCTGGAAGGCCCTGCCCCGCCTGGCATGCCTGGCCGCGGCGGCCGTGATGATGGTATCCATGGGTCTGAACAACTGGAACGCCGTGAGCACCGTCGGCAACGAGGACCGCTACCAGCGGCTGATGTGGGAGATGTTTGACCGCGAGATGGACGCGGGCACGCGCATCTATGTGCAGTATGAATCCGAGAACAACTACTACGCGGTGGACTACCGCTCCTGGGTGCAGGACGACGAGCTGACCGCCATGCTCGCGGGGGACCTGGTGTGCCTTAACGGCGGCATTGAGGCCTTTTGCGAGGAGCAGGAGAGCGCTTACCTCATCTGCCACCAAATCGGCATGGAGTGGGACATTCTGGGCGAATATCCCCTGGTGTATCAGGACGGGCCGATCATGCTGGTTGAAAATTTGATGTAACCACAAAGAAAAGAGGCGCTGCCGCCAAGCGGAGCGCCTCTTTCTTTTGCTTGGGTGTACCGGTTACCGGCCGGCAGGGGAGGGAGCG
>CALVNG010000058.1 GCA_944349545.1 uncultured Eubacteriales bacterium | reverse complement strand
TATTCATATATTCGACATGCTTGTCCGTTTTTCCTTATGAAAAATGACCGTTGACTTGGGTTTGTCAACGGTCTGAGCCCCGCGGCTTTCGCCGCGGGGCGGAGCGATGGTTGGTTAGAAGCTGAGCGCGGCGGGGTCGGAGTTGCCTTCCTTCATGGCCTGCTCCGCCATCTCCTCCTCGGTCATTGCGGGAGTATCCGAGGATTCGGCGGCATCCTTCTTGTCGGTCCCGGTAGCGTCGGAAGCGTCGGTGGTCTTTTCCGCCTCGCCCTCCGTCTTTTCGGTGGACTCGGCCGTCTCCTCCTTCTCCTCCTTCTCCTCCGTCTGCACGGTGGGATCGACGATGCTCACGCGCTTGCCTCTGCTGATGGAGATGTCGCCCACCTTGACGGTGACGACCACGCGCAGCGTTTCGGCGGTCTCGCCCTCGCCGACGGTCACCTTGAAGCCGTCGCCGCTGGCCTTGGCGCTGGTAGCGGTCAGGTCGCTGCCGCTCAGGCGCCAGCTGATGGACGCCTGCACGCCCTCCGGCACGCCACTCACCTTCACTTGATAGGTGGAGGACTTGCCGCGGCCGATCTTGGACGCGCCCTTCTCAAAGGAGATATGGATGTTGCTGGACTCGGCCAGCGTCTCGTACTCCTTCTCAAGAGTCTCGTCGTCGGGTTCCTCGATCTCTTCGCCTTCCTCGCCTTCGGAGACGTCCCTGTCCTCAGCCTCGCTTTCCTTGGCTTCGGGTTCCTCCTTGGCTTCGCTCCACTGGGCCACATAGGTGGCGTCAGCGGTCACGGTGCCGGCCACGGCGGGGGACCAGCCCTCAAAGACCATGCCATCCGCCTCAGGCGCGGCGCAGCCGGGCGTATCCATCCCGGTGAGCACCGTGTCCTGCTTCAGAACGGTATCCCCGTCCTGATAGGTGACGGTATAGCGCGCATCCTCCACGTCGGGGATGCCGTTGGCGTTCCAGTCGTCCGCCCACTGGGCTTCGTAGGTCACGTCGGCGGTCACGGTTTCGGCCACGGCGGGCTCCCAGCCCGTGAACACGAACAGGTCGCGCTGGGGAGCGGCGCAGCCCGGCATGGGCGAGCCTTCCTCCAGCTGATAGGTGCTCAGCTCGCCGCCCAGGCCGTTGGTGTAGGTAACGGTATAGAGCACGGGGGTGTCGGCGGGCTGGCCGTCGGTGGTATCGGCGGGCTGCTCCTCCGTGATGTCGGCGGGCTGCTCCTCCGTGGTGTCGGCGGGCTGCTCGCTGGTGGTGTCGGCGGGCTGGCCGTCGGTGGTGTCCGCGGGCTGCTCGTCGGTGGTATCAGCGGGCTGCTCCTCCGTGGTATCGGCGGGCTGCTCGTCGGTCGTGTCGGCGGGCTGCTCGTCGGTGGTATCGGCGGGCTGCTCCTCCGTGGTATCGGCAGGCTGCTCGTCGGTCGTGTCGGCGGGCTGCTCCGTCTCGGCGGCCTTCCAGGTCGCCTCGAAGGTGACCACGCCGCCAACCTCATCGTACTGGAAGTCGCTCCAGCCGGCAAAGACCATCGTCGGATCGGTGGGATGCGTGGGAGCCGCCAGCGACTGGACGTATGCGTAGGCGTCCATGATCGTCTGCGAAGTCGATTCTCCAATCACGCCGCCGTCCACGCCGTTGGTCACGACCACGCGCACGCCGGGGGCGGTATCCTCGCCGTTCTCCAGCGTATCGGTGGTCCCATCCGCGGCGTCATGCGCACGCCAGGTGGCGGTGTAGGTCGCGTCGCCGGTCACGGGCTTGGAGGCGCTGTCGCCCCAGCCGTTGTTGTTTTGGTCAATCCAGGCGTCAAAGTCGTAGCCCTCGCGGGTCGGGTTGGCGGGCAGCGGGGTGTTCTCGCCCTCGGCCACCTGCTGGCTGAGCACGACGTTGTTTTCCTCGGTGCCGTCCAGGAAGACGATGGTATACAGCTTCGTCCACTTGGCGGTGTAGGTGGCGTCCGCGCTCACCGTCTCGGTCACGGCGGGCTCCCAGCCGTCAAAGCGGTAGCCCTCGCGGGTGGGCTGGGGCGCGGCGGGGGTCGCATCCCCGGCCAGCAGGCCGGAGGTGGCCTGGTCGTTGAAGATCACCGCATCCTCCACGCCGTCGGTGTAGGTGACGGTGAAGGTGGCGTCCGCGGGCAGCAGGTCCATGGTCATCAGCAGGTTGGGGGTATCCGTGCTGGTCTGCCACTGGGCCACGTAGGTGACGTTCTTCGTCACCTTGGGCTCCACCGACGGGCTCCAGCCGATAAGCTTCCATCCCTCCCGGATTACGTTGGGCGTGTACGCCGGGGTCGCCGCGTCTTTCTGCAGGTTGCGGTAGACCGCATCGTCAAACAGGGTGCCGCCCTGGCCGTCGGTATAGGTGACGGTGTAGGTGCGGATGATCTGCACGTTGGTCTTGACGCGCTCGCCGGGCGCCTGCTTGGGCCAGACGATCACGTTGATGGAGAGCGCGGTTTCGTCGGGGGCGACCGTCAACAAGCCAGTGTCCTCATTAATCTTCGTCTTATCACTATTATGCCCTTCGATGGCATACCGCACACCCATGACGGAGTTGGTGGCATAGGCGCTGTACTGAGCCTGGGTACCGGCCAGCACGCTGGTGGGCTGGTTGCCGTTAAAGACGGGCTTGATGGAGGTGTCCTCCTGCGTGCCGCTGACCAGGTGCAGCGCCAGGGAGCCGCTGTACGTCTTTCCGTCAACGGTGCAGGTGGCCCAGACCACGATGTCCTTGTCGAGGATCTCGTCGGGGCCGACGTTGAGCACGCCGGTCTTTTCGTCAATCCAGGTGCTGTTGGACTGCTTGTACTGCACGCTCCAGGTGAACTCCGGCTGCGTGACCATGTTGCTCACATTGGCGAAGCACTGGACCACGGCCACGTTCACGCCGTCGATGTTGACGGTGGTGCGCTCGGCGGTCACGGTCACGGCATGGTCCACGTTGAAGTAGGCCGTCACCGTGATTGTGCCCCCGGCGCCCGCCGTGGAGGTGGTCGCGTCGGCGGTGCTCACCTTGAACACGTTGGCCGCGATGCCGTTGGCGGTATAGCCGGCGTTGGGCGTGATGTCAATCTCCACTTCATAGGTGGACGCGTTCTTGAACGTGCCGTTGCTGTCCAGCCACGGTTTCCAGTCGATGGTCGCGGTGTACTGATCAGTCGAATAGCTGACCACGGAGGGCACGCCGCCCGGCACGGGGCGCGGCACGCCGGAGATGTAGAACTGGGTGATGGGCAGCTCGCCGGTGGCGGGGAACTCGAAGTCAAAGACGTTGCCCGCCTTGGAAAGCTGCGAGGCCGCCGCGCCGTTGACCCTCACGACGGCGTTGTTCCAGCTCAGGCCATGGTTGGCGTTGAGCGTCAGGCGCGCGATGTAGGTGGTCTGGGGCTTGAAGTGGCCCTTGGAGTCCAGCACGGCCAGCGTGCCGGTGCTCTTGTCAATCCAGGTGATGCTGCCGTTGCAGACCTCCACGGTCTGGTTGTTGACCACGCCGGAGCCGGACACGGACACCTGCGGGGTCTCGCCCGCCTTGGGCAGCGTGATACTGATGTCAGCGTTTACCGCCGCGTACTGCACCACCGCCGCGGTGACGGCGGAATGGCGGTTGGGGTACTCGGTGGCCTGCTTGGAGTAGTTATAGTAGGGACAACCGGCAGCCACGTCGGCAATCAAAGTAATCTGCTTGCCGTTCCAGGCGGGGTCGATGGTCAGCGTGGAAGCCGTGCCCACCTGCGCACCGTCCACCCACCAGCTGTAGCTGATCCAGCCGGACACGGAGGCTGCGGTCCAGGGATTGAGAGAGGCGACCAGCGTATCGCCCACTTCGGGCGCGGTCTGGCTCGCGTTGGCATTGGTGCGCTGGTTGATGATGGCCACGCCCGTGACCTCGCCGCTGGCGCGCACGGGGCTGGTGGCGGCGCTGATGGCCTCGCCCGCGTTGGGATAGGCGGTGATGGCCTTGACGCTGATGGTCTTGCCCACGTCCGTGACCTTGACCTCATACTGGCCGTTCATATTGGTATGCGTCTCGGTGCCGACGGTCCAGACAAAGGAAATCTGATTGTTGGCGATATCGTTGTTCAGCGCGCTGGGCGTCAGAACCGCGGTGATGGTCTCGCCCACCACGGGGCTGGTGTTGTTGAGCGCCACGGCGGTGACAACCTTGTTGCTGATGATGGGGTTGCTCAGCGGGCTGTCGATGTAGTCCACGCCGCTTTCCGCGTTGAAGGTGCTGACCCCGTAGATGCCCGCGCCGCGCACGCGCACCTTGATGCGGTGGCCGATGGCCGTCTCCGGCACGGTAATATAGGAGCCGTACAGCTTGAGGGAGGTTTCCGCGCCGGTGGTCGCATTGACCATAATCCACTCATAGGTAGCGGTGGCGTTGCCGGGGGTGAGCACGGCGTAGCAGCCGTTGCCCGCGGTGAGGGTATAGTTGTTCAGCGCGACGGCGGTGATGTTCGCGCTCTGGACCAGGCCGTAGGCGGACGTGGTCGCGCTGCCCGTGTAGGGCGCGATGCCCTCCACCCGCAGGCTGATCTTCTTGCCCAGGTCGTTGGCGGTGACCATGTAGCTGGCGGTGGTGGCCACCACATCGCCGTCGGCCATCCACACGCAGTTGACGGACGCGCCGGAGGGCGTCACGACGGAGCTGAGCACCTCGCCCACCATGACGGGGCGGTTTTTGATGCTCAGGTCCACGGAGAACACCTCCGTGGCGCTGCGAACCTCGCCGGAGGCCGAGCAGATGGCCACGCCGCTGAAGGTGTCGATGCCGTTGACCTTGAGCTGAATCAGCTTGCCGATGTCGCTCTGCTGCACGGTATAGGTGGCCTCCGTGCTCACCTCGACGCCGCCCACGCGCCAGCTGTAGCTGACCGTGGCCGAGGAGGGCTTGAGCACGGCGGAAAGCGTATCGCCCACGAAGGGCTGGGGCTTGTTGAGCGACACCTGGGTGACCTGGCGGCTGGAAACCACCGGGTCGGTGGTGTACGTCTTGGAGCCGTAGTACACGCCGGTGCCCGTGACCGTCAGGGTGATGGGCTTGCCGATGTAGTCGTTGAGCACGCGCAAAGTGGCGCTGTTGCTCTGCTCCACGCCGCCCACCTTCCAGCTGTAGGTCACGGTCGCGTCCGACGGGGTGACGGACGCCTGAAGCACGTCATCCACCACGGGCGACGGGTAGTTGACGCTCACGGCCTCCACGGCCTTCGACGAGGGCGCAGGCGGGGGCGTGACGGAGATATAGCGGCTCATCATGTAGCCGCGCACGCCGCCGATGGAAATATAATGCCACTCGTCGCCGTAGGTCAGAATGGTCACGGCCGTGCCGGGGCTGTAGAGCTGAATGCGCTTGCCGCCCGGCGTGGTGCGCAGCCATACGCGCAGGCCGTTGTCGCTGACGACGGTGCCGGTGCCCACGCCGCCGCCTGCGCCGCCGGAGCCGGTGCCGGTGCCGCTGGTGCCGAAGATGAGGAACTCGTTCATCATCCAGCCGACGGTTTCGCCGACACGGATCTGCGACCATCCGGTGCCGCGCTGCTGCACGATGACCGTGGTGCCCACGTCATAGGTGGTGACCACGCGGTAGGCCTTGCTGGGGCCTTCGCGCATACGTACCCCATAGCCGTTTTCGCTGGTGACCATCGCGTATTCCTCCGCAGAGGCGACCGTGGTCATCAGTCCCACCAGCGCCAGGGCGACCAGCAGGACGCATAAGAAGCGTTTCATCTCGATATCCCTCCGTTACACAGTGTATGTCAGGCGGCGCGCCATATGGATATGGCTTGCCCATACAGTGCTTCCTTCTGGCATTATACAGATTTTGATAACTTTTGTAAAGGGTTTTGCCTTGAAATCTTCAAATTTTCGATACATATTCGTAAAGATTTGGTCTTTTTTTATGTTCGTTCCCCCGCTTTCTCCCGGTCTTGTCCGCGACCGCGCATCGGGCCGGCATTCCGTCAATTCAACGAACCTCCGACCTGGATTCTTCCCAGTTCTGAGAAAAAAAACCGTCTTTCCGCGTTCCTTCCATATTATATGGACGCGCGCGGGCCCCAAAAGGTTTTCGTCCGCGCAAAAAAAGCCGGACCGCGCGGCGGCTGTAACAAGTTGTAACATATATTATAATGAAAGAAACCCGTTTGCCCGGCCGCGGGCGAGGCCGTTGACAATTATATTCAAAATCATATAATGGTATATAAACATTGGCATTTACAGCTCCCCGAAACTATGTTAAACTTTTAACGAAATCAGAAAGGAGCTGGGTCAGCATGACTGATGCACGCAAACCCGTGGACAGTGTGGAACGCCTGGAGGAAGAGCTTGCCCTGGTGCGGGCCGCGCAGAAGAAGTACGCCGAGTTTACGCAGGAACAGGTGGACCGCATCTTCTTCGCGGCGGCCATGGCCGCATGCAAGATGCGCCTGCCGCTGGCCAAGATGGCCGTCGAGGAGACGGGCATGGGCGTGGTGGAGGACAAGGTCATCAAAAACCACTTCGCTTCCGAATATATATACAACGCCTACCGCGACGTGAAAACCTGCGGCGTGATCGACGAGGACAGGGCCTACGGCATCACCCGCCTGGCCGAGCCGCTGGGGGTTGTGGCGGCGGTGATCCCCACCACCAACCCGACCTCGACCGCGATTTTCAAGACCCTCGCCTGCCTCAAGACCCGCAACGGCATCGTCATCTCCCCCCACCCGCGCGCCAAGAGGTGCACGGCCGAGGCCGCGCGCATCGTGCTGGAGGCGGCGGTGGCAGCCGGCGCGCCGGAGCACATCATCTCCTGGATCGACGTGCCCAGCCTGGAGATGACCAACCTCATCATGTGCGAATGCGACTGCACGCTGGCCACCGGCGGCCCCGGCATGGTGCGCTCGGCCTACTCCAGCGGCAAGCCGGCGCTGGGCGTGGGCGCGGGCAACGTGCCCGCCATCATCGACGAGAGCGCGGACATTCTGCTCGCGGTCAACTCCATCATCCACTCCAAGACCTTCGACAACGGCATGATCTGCGCCTCCGAGCAGAGCGTGATCGTGCCCGAGAGCATCTATGACAAGGTGCGCGCCGAGTTCGCCGCCCGCGGGTGCTATTTCCTTGAGGGCGAGGAGCTGGACAAGGTCCGCAGGACCATCATCATCAACGGCTCCCTCAACGCCAAGATCGTCGGCCAGCCCGCGCACAAGATCGCCAAACTCGCCGGCCTGGACGTAGGCGAGCGCTACAAGGTGCTCATCGGCGAGGTCGAGAGCGTCGATCTCAGCGAGGAATTCGCCCACGAGAAGCTCTCCCCCGTGCTGGCCATGTACCGCGCAAAGGACTTTGACGACGCCATGGCCAAGGCCGAGCGCCTCATCGAGGACGGCGGCCACGGCCATACCGCCAGCGTCTACCTCAACCCCGACACCCAGCGCGAAAAGCTCATGCGTTTCGCCGAGAAGATGGAAACCTGCCGCATCGTGGTCAACACCCCCTCCTCGCAGGGCGGCATCGGCGATCTGTACAACTTCAAGCTCGCTCCCTCCCTTACGCTGGGCTGCGGCTCCTGGGGCGGCAACTCCGTCAGCGAGAACGTTGGCGTGAAGCACCTGCTCAACATCAAGACCGTCGCCGAGAGGAGAGAGAACATGCTGTGGTTCCGCGCGCCCGAAAAGGTGTACATCAAGAAGGGCTGCCTGCCCGTGGCCCTGCGCGAGCTGAAAGAGGTGCTGGGCAAGAAGAAGGTCTTTATCGTCACCGACAGCTTCCTCTATCACAACGGCTACACCAAAGCCGTGACCGACCGCCTGGACGAAATGGGCATCACCCACACCACCTTCTTTGACGTGGCCCCCGACCCCAGCCTGGCCTCCGCCAAGGAGGGCGCGGCCGCCATGACCGCCTTCCAGCCCGACTGCATCATCGCCATCGGCGGCGGCAGCGCCATGGACGCGGCCAAGATCATGTGGGTGCTCTACGAGCATCCGGACGCGGACTTCCTGGACATGGCCATGCGCTTCTGCGACATCCGCAAGCGCATCTACACCTTCCCCCGCATGGGCGAAAAGGCGTACTTCATCGCCATCCCCACCACCGCCGGCACCGGCAGCGAGGTCACGCCCTTTGCGGTCATCACCGATCAGGACACCGGCGTCAAGTACCCGCTGGCCGACTATGAGCTCATGCCCAAGATGGCCATCGTGGACGCGGACATGATGATGAACGCGCCCAAGGGCCTCACCAGCGCCAGCGGCATCGACGCCGTGACGCACGACCTGGAGGCCATCGCGAGCATGATGGCCACCGACTACACCGACGGCCTGGCCATCCAGAGCCTGAAGATGATCTTCGACTACCTGCCCCGCGCCTACAACGACGGCCCCAACGACGCCGAGGCCCGCGAGAAGATGGCCAACGCCGCCACCATGGCCGGCATGGCGTTTGCCAACGCCTTCCTGGGCGTGTGCCACTCCATGGCGCACAAGCTGGGCGCGTTCCACCACCTGCCCCATGGCGTTGCCAACGCGCTGATGATCGACGAGGTGCTGCGCTTCAACGCCGCCGAGGTCCCCGCCAAGATGGGCACCTTCCCGCAGTACGACCACCCGCACACGCTTTCGCGCTACGCGATGGTCGCCGACGCCCTGGGCCTTGGCGGCAAGGACGACGGCGAGAAGCTGGAAAACCTCATCCGCGCCATCGACGAATTGAAGGAAAAGATCGGCATCAAGCCCACCATCCGCGACTACGGCATTGATGAAAACGACTTCCTAAGCCGTCTGGATGAGATGGTGGAGCAGGCGTTCGACGACCAGTGCACCGGCGCCAACCCGCGCTACCCGCTGATGAAGGAAATCAAGCAGATGTACCTCAGCGCCTACTACGGCGCCGGGGCCGACAAGTAAGGAGGGCGGCTCAGATGAAACTGGACAAGGTGATTGCGGTCCGCACCAACAAGACCGTGTACCGCGACGGCCATCTGGCCATCAAGGTGTTTGACAGCGACTACAGCAAGGCGGACGTTCTCAACGAGGCGCTCAACCAGGCCCGCGTGGAGGAAACCTCTCTCAACGTGCCCCGCCTGCACGAGGTATGCACGGTGGACGGCAAATGGGCCATCGTCAGCGATTTCATCCCCGGCAAGACCCTCGCGCGGCTCATGGAGGAAAACCCCGGCCGGCGCGACGAATACATGGACCTGTTCGTGGATCTGCAGCTCAGGATGCACGAGCAGACCTGCCCGCTGCTGGGCAAGCTCAAGGACAAGATGAACCGCAAGATCGACCAGACCGGCCTGGACGCCACCACCCGCTATGAGCTGCACGCGCGGCTGCAGGGC
The DNA here is from genome assembly GCA_944349545.1 of uncultured Eubacteriales bacterium. Lineage (GTDB taxonomy): Bacteria > Bacillota > Clostridia > Christensenellales > Aristaeellaceae > Limiplasma. Next base: position 4,956 of record CALVNG010000058.1, on the reverse strand, counting down.
ATGCCCAACCACAAGAAGCTCTGCCACGGCGACTTCGACCCCAAAAACATCATCCTGCGCGACGACGGCGAGGCCTTCATCCTGGACTGGGCCCACGCCACGCAGGGCAACGCCAGCGCCGACGCGGCCCGCACGTACCTGCTGTTCTGGCTCGCGGGCGACATCGACGGGGCGGAAAGCTACCTCGACCTGTTCTGCAAAAAGAGCGACACCGCCAGGCAGTACGTGCAGAAGTGGATTCCCATCGTGGCCGCCAGCCAGAGCGTGAAGGGCCGCGCGGAGGAGCGCGAGTTCCTTTTGCACTGGGTCAACGTGGTGGACTACGAATAAGCGTTTCACGCCCCGTCCGCGGGGCGTCAGGATACGGCGGTCAAACGCCAGCAAAGGAGCAAACCTGTTATGAAGATCACCATCTGTATCGGTTCCAGCTGTCACCTCAAGGGCTCGCGCCAGATCGTGGAGGAGCTTCAGCGCCTGGTGGCGGAAAAAGGGCTCAAGGACAAAATCGAGCTGGCGGGCAAGTTCTGCATGGGCAACTGCCAGAACGGCGTGTGCGTCACCGTGGACGAGGAGCCCTTCTCCCTGAGGCCCGAGGACACCAAATCCTTCTTTGAAAACGACGTGCTTCCCCGGCTCAAATAACCTCAACCGCCGACCTCGCGGGGCTGACGCGCTTTTTCACGCCAGCCCCCTTGGCCTGTTCTCATCCCTTTGCATTGGAGGAGGCTGCCCATGCTCGAAGTGCTCAACCTCAACGAAAACAACTGCGCGGACTGCTACAAGTGCATCCGCACCTGCTCGGTCAAGGCCATCACCTACGCCAACAACACCGCCGAGATCGTGCACGACGAGTGCATCCTCTGCGGCAACTGCTTCGTGGCCTGCCCGCAGAAGGCCAAGCAGGTCCGCTGCGACGTGCCCCGCGTCAGGGAGGCCATCGCCGCGGGCAGGCATGTGGTGTGCAGCCTGGCCCCGTCCTTCATCGCGGATTTCCGCATCCGCTCCCTCGACGTGATGGCCGACGCCCTCAAGCGCCTGGGCTTTGCCGAGGTGCAGGAAACCGCCGTGGGCGCGCAGATGGTCAGCGACGAATACGCGCGCATCATGCGCGAGGGAAAGCAGCGCGTGCTCATCTCCAGCTGCTGCCCCTCCATCAACATGCTCATCCAGAAGTACTACCCCACCATGCTGCCCCATCTGGCCAGGGTGCTCACCCCCATGCAGGCGCACTGCAAGGCCATCAAGGAGCAGAATCCGGAGGCTTTCACCGTTTTCATCGGCCCCTGCATCGCCAAGAAGGCCGAGGCGGACGAAAGCCCCTACACGGATGTGGCCCTCACCTATGACGAGCTGCGCGACTGGCTGGCCCAGGAGCACATTGAGCTGCCCACCGACCACGTCGAACCCGCCGACGGCAAGCGCGCGCGCCTCTACCCCGCCACCGGCGGCGTGCTCAAGGCCACCGACCGCGTGGAGGGCTACCGCCGCATCGCCATCGACGGCGTGGACAACTGCCGCGCCGTGTTTGACGAATTGGAAAACGGCCAGTTCGGCAACGTGTTCATCGAAATGAGCGCCTGCGAGGGCAGCTGCGTCAACGGCCCCTGCATCCGCGAGCACGCCGAGCGCCGCCTCAAGGGCGCGTTGCGCGTGGACAACTTCGCCGGCGATCAGCGCTTCGACGACCCCGCGCCCGCCGACATCAGCCACAGCTACGCCTTCCTGGGCGGCAGGAAGGTCAAGTTCGGCTCCGAGGCCATAAACGACATGCTCTACAAAATGGGCAAGACCAGCCCCGAAAAGGAGCTCAACTGCGGCAGCTGCGGCTATCCCACCTGCCGCGACAAGGCCATCGCCATTTTGGAGGGCAAGGCCAAGATCGAGATGTGCCTGCCCTTCCTCAAGGAGAAGGCCGAGAGCTTCTCCGACAGCATCATCAACAACACCCCCAACGCCATCATCGTCATGGACGAGGACCTGGTGGTGCAGCAGATCAACCGCGCGGCCCTGCGCATGTTCAAGCTCAAGGACGCCAGCGACATCCTCCATGAGCACGTGGTCCGCATCCTCAATCCCGGCGACTACCAGAGCATCATCACCTCCGCCCTGCATACCACCACCCGCATGCACTACCTGGCCGACTACCAGCTCTACGTGGACGAAACCATCCTCTACGACCGGCAGTACCATATCGTGATCTCCCTCATGCGCGACGTGACCGAGCAGGAAACCCTGCGCGGGCAGGACGCGGAGCTGCGCAAGCAGACGGTGGAGATCACCGACAAGGTGATCGAAAAGCAGATGCGCGTGGTGCAGGAGATCGCTTCGCTCCTGGGCGAGACCACGGCGGAAACCAAGATCGCCCTCACCAAGCTAAAGGATGCGATGGCCCATGAATGACCTGTGGATTGAAACCGGTTCCATCAGCATGAACAAGCACGGCGAAACCCTCTGCGGCGACAAGGTCGAGCTGGCCGGCGGCGGGGACGAGGACCTCACGCTGGTGCTGGCCGACGGCCTGGGCAGCGGGGTCAAGGCCAACATCCTCTCCACCCTGACCAGCAAGATCCTCTGCACCATGATCTCCGGCGGCATCCCGCTGGAGGAGTGCGTATCCACCATCGCAAGCACGCTGCCGGTGTGCAGCGTGCGCAAGGTGGCCTATTCGACCTTCACCATCATCCGGATTCTGGACAACAAAACCGCGCGCATCATCCAGTTTGACAACCCCGCCACCATCGTGCTCAGGAAGGGTGAGCTGTTCGACTATCCCAGGGTCACGCGCGTGATCTCGGGCAAGACCATCTGGGAGAGCACCTTCCCCATCGAGCTGGACGACGTGTTCATCGCCATGAGCGACGGCGCGGAGTACGCGGGCGTGGGCGACCTGATGAACTTCGGCTGGACGCGCGACTCCATCGCCGACTACGCCATGGCCAACTACCTGCCCGAAAACAGCGCCAAGTTCACCGCCGGCCTCATCATCGACGAGTGCGACCGCCTCTACGGCGGCTCGCCGGGCGACGACACCACCGTGGCCGTGGTGCGCGTGCGCGGCCGCCATCCGGTCAACCTCGTGGTCGGCCCGCCCGAGCACAAGGAGGACGACGTGCGCATGATGAACCTCTTCTTCGGCAAGGAGGGTACCAAAATCGTCTGCGGCGGCACCACCAGCAACGTCGTCTCCCGCTACCTGGGCCAGCCCATCGTCGCCTCGCTGGACTATCACGACCCCGACGTGCCGCCCATCAGCCGCATCAAGGGCGTCGATCTGACCACCGAGGGCGTGATCACCCTCTCCAAGGTGCTCACCTACGCCGAGGATTTCCTCGATCAGGCCAAGCTCGCCCCCGCCTGGTCCACCCAGAAGGACGGCGCGAGCCTCATCGCCCGCGAGCTGTTTGAAAACGCGACCGACGTCAACTTCTTCGTGGGCCGCGCCATCAACCCCGCGCACCAGAACCCCAACCTGCCCATCACCTTTGGCATCAAGCAGCAGCTGATCACCAGCCTGGCCGACTGCCTGAAAAAAATGGGCAAACACGTTCGCCTTTCCTACTTCTAGAACCGGATGGAGGAATCATCGGCTATGCTGCTATTCGACACCTACGTTCAAAAGCTCAAGTACAAGGTGCTCAAGGAGGTCGCGCGCCACGACTACGCCGGGACGCTGCAGGACTGCTACCTGGACATCCCCAAGGCGATCTCCCCCGGCCCCAGGAGCACCATGCGCTGCTGCATCTACAAGGAGCGCGCCATCGTGGCCGAGCGCGTGAAAATCGCCATGGGCGGCCACAGGGAAAACCCCAACGTCATCGAGGTCATCGGCATCGCCTGCGACGAGTGCCCCGTCAGCGGCTACCGCGTCGGCCCTGACTGCCGCGGCTGCATCGCGCACCGCTGCTCCAGCGCCTGCCCGCGCGGCGCGATCTCCTTTGACGAAAACCACCACGCGCACATCGACCCCGACAAGTGCATCAACTGCGGCAAGTGCGCCTCCGTCTGCCCCTACAGCGCCATCCAGAACCACGTGCGCCCCTGCGAGCGCGCCTGCAAGGTCAAGGCCATCCAGCAGGGCGAAAACCATGTGGCGCACATCGACGACAGCAAGTGCATCGCCTGCGGCGCGTGCGTCTACCAGTGCCCCTTCGGCGCCATTCAGGACAAGAGCTTTCTGCTGGACGCCATCCACATCATCCGCGACAGCGAAAACAACCAGAAATACAAGGTCTACGCCGTCGTGGCCCCCTCCATCTCCAGCCAGTTCGTCTATGCCAAGCTGGGTCAGGTGATCACGGGCCTCAAGGAGCTGGGCTTCTTCAGCGTGGTGGAGGCCGCGCTGGGCGCGGACATGGTCGCCTACCGCGAGGCCAAAGAGCTGGCCGAGAAGGGCTTCCTCACCTCCAGCTGCTGCCCCGCCTTCGTCAGCTACATCGAAAAGAGCTTTCCCACCCTGAGGCCCTTCGTCAGCCACAACCTCTCCCCCATGGCCGAGGTGGCGCGCTTCATCAAGGGCACTGACCCCGACGCCAAAATCATCTTCATCGGCCCCTGCACGGCCAAGAAGCAGGAGTTCCAGCGCGAGGAGGTCAGGCCGTGGATCGACTGCGTGCTCACCTTCGAGGAGCTGCAGGCCTGGTTTGACAGCCGGGATCTCGACCTGCCCTCCCTCGGCGAGGACGTGCTGGACAACGCCAGCTACTTCGGCCGCATCTTCGCGCGCAGCGGCGGCCTGACCGACGCGGTGGCCCAGGCCCTCAAGGAGCAGCAGAGCGACTTCATCGTAAGCCCCATCCCCTGCGACGGCATCGAGGCCTGCCGCGTGGCCCTGCTCAAGAAGCAGAAAAACCTGCTCAAGGAGAACTTCATCGAGGGCATGGCCTGCGTGGGCGGCTGCATCGGCGGCGCGGGCTGCCTCACCCACGGCCCCAAGGACAAGGGCGAGGTGGACAAATA
>CALVNG010000057.1 GCA_944349545.1 uncultured Eubacteriales bacterium | reverse complement strand
AGCTGGCGGGCGCGCTTGCTGGCCTCCACCACCAGCGTGTAGCGGCAGTCCACCTTTTCGCACAGTTCAACGATGGTCGGGTCCACAATGGCCATAATGGGTTTCCTCCTTCAAAGATGCGGCGCGGCGCGCCATGGGTCAGTTTTCGGCAATATGGGGATGAAAGCGCGTGGTGCGGTGCTTTTCCGCGTTGGCGATGCTCTGCAGCTGGGCGAAGGCGAGTTCCAGGTTGTCGTTGACCACGGCGTACTGGTAACGGTCGATCTTCTGCACCTCGCCCCGCGCGTTCTTGAGCCGGCGCTCAATCTCGACGGGGTCGTCGGTGTTGCGGGTGTGCAGGCGCACGCGCAGCTCGTCGAAGCTGGGGGGCAGGATGAACACGCTCACATAGTCGTCGGCGTTCTGCATCACGGCGATGGCGCCCTGGGGATCGATGTCCAGAAGCACATTGTACCCCTCGGCCATCATCCTCTCCACCGGGGCGCGCAGCGTACCGTAGCGGTGGCCATGCACCGTGGCGTGCTCCAGAAACGCGTTTTCGCTTACCAGGCGGTCAAACGCCTCCTCCGTCACAAAATGGTAATGCACGCCCTCGATCTCGTTGTCGCGGGGCTTGCGCGTGGTCACGCTGCAGGAAAAGCGGAAGCTGGGGTCGCAGTCCATCAACATTTTCACCAGCGTGCCCTTTCCCGTGCCGGAGGGGCCTGAAATGATCAGCAGCATTCCCGTGCGTTCAAACTTCACCGCCATGGGTTAGACCTCCTTCTCCTCGTCGCGGATGGCCGCGTCGCGCTGCCCCACACGGCCCGCGATGGTTTCGGGCTGGATGGCGGAGAGCACCACATGGTCGCTGTCGGTCTGGATCACGGCGCGGGTGCGCCGTCCCTGTGTGGCGTCGATCACGCGCTTGCGGTCGCGCGCCTCCTGAATCATGCGCTTGACGGGCGCGCTGTCCGGGCTGACGATGGCGATGATGCGGTCGGCGGCGATCATGTTACCAAAGCCGATGTTGATAAGCCTGAGCACCCAAAGCCCCCTTCTCTTCGGTTACACGGCGTTTTGTACCTGCTCGCGCAGCTTTTCCACCACGCACTTGGCGTTGACCACCAGCTGCGCAATGTCTCCATCGGACGCCTTGGAGCCGATGGTGTTGATTTCGCGGTTCATCTCCTGAAGCAGGAAATCCAGCTTGCGGCCCACCTCCGTGCCGTTTTCCGCACTGCCGCGGAACTGGGTGATGTGGCTCTCCAGACGGCTGAGCTCCTCGTCAATGGCGCAGTGATCGGCCATGAGGGCCACCTCCTGCGCCACGCGCTGCTCATCGGCGCTTACCTGCCATTCTTCCAGTCTGGCCATGAGCCGCCGCCGGTATTCGCGCGGCACCTCCGGCGCTCGCTCCGCCACGGCCCGCCGCAGGGAGGAAAGCTCCTCCAGGTTGGCAAGCAGGTCGCTCCGGAGGTGGTCCCCCTCCCTGAGCCGCATATCCATCAGCTTGTCCAGCGCGGCGTCGAACGCCTCGGCCGCCAGCTCCCCCACGGCGGCGGCATCTTCCTCCGCCTGCGTGATGGTGAGCGCGCCGCTGAGGGTGAGCGCCTCCGCCGCCGTCATGCGCCGGTAGGGCTCCAGCGCCTCTTCCGCGCCCTTGAGCGCCTGGCCGAACGCCTCCAGCAGCACCCCGTCCACATGCACCTCGCGCGCGTCGGCGCGGGTGTTGGCATAGGTGACAAAGACATCCACATGTCCGCGCTTGAGCGTGCTCTTGTTGATGCGCTCGCGCAGCATGTCCTCCAGAAACGTCAGATTTTTGGGCATTCGGAAGGAAAGGTCCAGAAATCGGTGGTTGACGGTTTTGAGCTCGATGGTGATCTCGCGCCCGTCGCGGCAAGCCCGCGCCCGGCCGTACCCCGTCATGCTCTGCATGGAACCGCTCGCCTCCTTGCTTCATTCGTAACCTTGATTATAACATTGCCATGAGAAAAATACAAGCTCTGCGGATAAGGGAAAAACAATCCCCCGGCGAACGGCCGCCGGGGGATGATCGTCCGGCGCGGCGGCGTCAGTCGCCACCCGGAATGTAGACCCGGATGAAGTCCACCAGCATGCGCTGGGGGAAGGCGTCGTCATCGATCCCGTGACGTCCGCCCCAGCTGCCGCCGATGGCCAGATTGACAACCAGATGAAACGGCACGTTGAACGGCCACACATCAGAATCGTCCAGCAGGTCGCTTTCGGGGCGATAGGATAACACCCGCTCGCCGTCCATGTAGGTTTCGATTCCCTCCGGGTCCCACATGAGAACGTAATCGTGAAATGCGCCCGGCTCTCCGTTCAAGGCGACGCTTCCGGTTATGGCGTTGTTCCTGAGCGAGTTGTAGCGCTCCGTGTGAAGCGTGCTGTGGACCTTTTCCGGATCATAGCCGACATGTTCCACCAGGTCAATCTCGCCTGATTTAAGATAGCCGCCGTAGCGGGTATCGCTGGGCAGCAGCCATATTGCCGACCATGCGCCCCGCCCCACGGGCAGAGACGCCCGAACCTCCAGCCGCCCGTAGCAGAAGCTGAACTGTTCCTGCGTGTTCATCCGCGCCGAGGTGTAGTCCATCCCCTCCCGCTCTTCCAGGCGCGCCTCGATCACCAGATGGCCGTCCTCCACCCACGCATTTTCCGCGCTGTAATACTCCTTCTCCTCGTTGTACCGGGCCGGTCCTTCCTCCAGGGTCCAGTGGGAAGGGTCCGGCGGTCCATCCCGGGAAAATTCGTCCGAAAAGGCCAGCACATAGCCCTCCGGTATGCCGGGGTCGCCATCTTCAGCGCAGGCCATGCAGGGCAGCAGAAGAAACACGGCCACGAGAATACTGATCAATCGCATAGTTCCTCCTCCGCACGCCCGCAGAAAAACGCCTCAGGCGCGGCTTCCGCCGGGTGCTCTACGCATACATTCCATATTTATCTTATCACAAAATGATTTCCCCGGCTATCCCCGACCATATATATTCCAGGTCTTTCCACGACGGTCCCATTCTTTTCTGTCTCACCCAAGCAGCGACCATGCCGCGAACAGCCCGCTCATCAGCGAGGCCACCAGCGATACCACCGTGATCTGCGTGTTGATGGAGGGGCCGGCGGTGTCCTTGAAGGGATCGCCCACGGTGTCGCCCACCACGGCGGCTTTGTGCGCTTTGGAGCCCTTGCCGCCCTCGTGACCCGCCTCGACATACTTTTTGGCGTTGTCCCACAGACCGCCCGCGTTGGACATGAACAGCGCCAAAAGCAGTCCGCTGACGATGTTGCCCAGCAGGAAGCCGCCGATGGCCAGCGGTCCGCCCACGAAGCCCACCAGCAGCGTGGCCGCGATGGACGCAAGCCCGGCTGGGATCAGCTCCATCAGCGCGCCGGAGGTGGCGATGTCGATGCAGCGGTCATATTCCGGCTTCGCGCCCGCGCGGCCCTCGCGCAGGCCGGGAATGCTGCTGAACTGCCGGTGGATCTCCGCCACCATGCGCTGGGCGTTTTTGTCCACGCCGAGCATCAGCATGGCGGAGAACACCGCGGGGATGGCCGCGCCGATCAACACGCCAAAAAACACCGTGGGGTCCATGATGTCAAACCCGGTGATGACCGCCTTGCCGGCCGCCGCCAGGGCCTCGTTGACCTCGCTGAGATACGCGCCCAGCAGGGAGATCACCGTCAGGCCCGCCGCACCGATGGCAAAACCCTTGGTCACGGCCTTGACGGTGTTGCCGGCGCTGTCCAGCTCATCCGCCACGCGGATGGCCTTATCGCCCAGACCACCCATCTCCGCCAATCCACGTGCGTTGTCCACAATGGGGCCATAGGCGTCATTGGAGATGATCATACCCACGATGGACAGCATGCCCACCGCCGCCATGGCGATACCGAACATGGCGTAATCGCTGCCCAGCGGCGCACAAAGACGGTAGGCCGTCAGCGCCGAAACGGCGATGCCCACCATGGCCGGCAGGGCCGAAATAAAGCCGTAGGACACGCCGGAGAGAACCGTAAAGGCAGACCCGGAACGCGAAGCACGGGCGACCTTCTGCACAATCGGCTTGGAATCATCGGTAAAATAGTCGGTGGTGATGCCAATGATCACACCCACCAGAAGGCCCACGGTGGAAGCGCCCCAGATCCGCCAGCTGAAGCCGCGGAAGATCAGCGTGGCCAGCGCCGTAAGGACGATGAACAGTCCTGTGGTCACATAGGTGGATGCGTTCAGCGCACGGGTGGGGCTGCCGCCCTTGTCAATGCGCGCGGTGGCAATGCCAATGATGGACGCAATCAGGCCCAGCGCGGCATAGCAGAATACCATGGCTGTGTTCGCCTGTCCGCCCAGCGCCTGGGCAATCACCAGCGCGGAGGTCATGGCCGCCACGTTGGAGTCGAACAGGTCCGCGCCCATGCCGGCCACGTCGCCCACGTTGTCGCCCACGTTATCGGCGATCACGGCAGGGTTGCGCGGGTCGTCCTCCGGGATGCCCAGCTCCACCTTGCCGGTCAGGTCGGCGCTCACGTCGGCGGTCTTGGTGAAGATGCCGCCGCCCGCCTTGGCAAACAGCGCCAGCGAGCTTGCGCCAAAGCTGAAGCCCAAGAGGATGCTGCTGTCGCCCGCGAGCCAGAGCACGCCGCTCACGCCCAGCAGGCTGAAGCCCACCACGGCCAGCCCCATCACCGCGCCGCCACGGAAGCCGATCAGGAACGCCGGCCGCACGCCCTGACGCGCGCCCTCGGCCGCGCGGGCGTTGGCGTTGGTGGCCACCAGAATGCCGATTTTGCCCGCGATGGCGCTCAGCGCCGTTCCCGCCACGTAGGCCGCCGCCATGGACAGGTTGCGGCCCGGATGCCCTGTCCAGACGGGCGAGGGCAGCAGCAGGAAGATGATCACCGCAGCGATGCCCGCAAAGATGGACAGCACGCGGTACTCCTTGCGCATAAAGGTGTTGGCGCCCTCCTTGATGAGCGCCGCCACCTCGTTGATGCGCGCGTTGGTGCTCTTTTGGCGCCTCACCCACAAAAACAGGTATGCCGCAAAAGCAAATGCAATGAGGACAGAGAACAGGGAAATGACGTACATCAGGGAAAGATTGGCTTCCATGGCCCGTTTCAGCTCCTTTATTCATGTTGTCCCGGCGCACCGGGCTGCAAAAGGCCGATTGGAACGATTATAAAACAACGGAATGCGGCATGACAATCCCTTTTGCGCTAAGAAACCGCTCATCCGCCATATCCGTTTGCTAAAATGCCGCTAAGCTACCATGGGCGTCTGTGCAAATCCGGCCGTTTCTGCTATACTGATGCTGCGTTGATTTTGTGCAAGCGGAGGGAGGCGGCGGCATGCAAAGGCGATGGTGGCTGAACCTGGGGGTCACGGTGGTTCTGCTTCTTGCGGCCACCTTCAGCAGCCTGGTGCTGGGCGGGCTCATCGGCGGCACAGCCAACGCGCAGATGCTGTTCCTTCTGGCGGTTCTGCTGATCGCCCGCTTTACCGACGGCTACGTGTGGAGCGTGGCGGCTTCCATCGTATCGGTGCCGCTGGTCAATTATATGTTCACCTATCCCTACTTTTCCTTCAATCTGACCATTTCGGGATACCTGCTCACGTTTTTGACCATGCTGGCGGTATCCCTTATCGTAAGCGTGCTGACCGCGCGCATCAAGCAGCAGGAGCAGATCCGTCTGGACGCGGAGCGGGAAAAGCTGCGCGCCAACCTGCTGCGCGCCGTATCGCACGATCTGCGCACGCCGCTGACCTCCATCGTAGGCGCGACGGGCGCCATTCTGGACAACGCCCTGCCTCCGGAGAAGCAGCGCGAGCTGCTGGCCGACGTCAACGCCGACGCCCAATGGCTTCTGCGCATGATTGAAAACCAGCTGGCCATCACCCGCATTCAGGGCGAAACGGCCCCGCTTTACACGGAAACCGAGGTTGTCGAGGATGTGCTGGCCGAGGCGGCGATCAAGTTCCAGAAGCATTTTCCCGACATCAGGGTGGACATGGACCTGTGTGACGACATTTTGCTGGCGGACATGGACGCCGTGCTCATCGAGCAGGTGGTGCTCAACCTGCTGGAAAATGCCGTCTACCACGGCAAGCGCACCACGCGCATCCGCCTGAGCGCGGCGCGCAGCGGGCGCTTCGTGCTCGTCACCGTATCCGACGACGGCGCGGGCATTCCCCGCGACCGGCTGCCCCGGCTGTTCCAGGCCATGCCGGAAAGCGGGCGGAGCGCGGATGCGCAAAAGCACATGGGCATCGGGCTATCGGTGTGCCTGAGCATCGTCAGGGCGCACGGCGGCGAAATGAGCGCCGCAAACAATGAACAGGGCGGCGCGAGCGTTTCCTTCACGCTGCCGGAAAAGGAGAACGAATATGCCGGTCAAACTGCTGGTTGTGGAGGATGAAAAGAGCATCCTCAAGCTGTTGCGCACCATTCTTACCGCCAACAAGTATGAGGTGGTGGAGGCCTCCACCGGCGCGGAAGCGCTGTCCCTGATCACCTCCCACTGCCCGGACCTGATCCTTCTGGATCTGGGGCTGCCGGACATGGACGGCAACGATCTGCTCAGTTCCGTGCGCAAATGGACCTCCACGCCTGTGATCGTTCTCTCGGCCCGCACCCACGAGTCGGACAAGGTCGAGGCCATCGACCTGGGCGCGGACGATTACATCACCAAGCCCTTTGGCGCCTCCGAGCTGCTGGCGCGCATCCGCATGGCCCTGCGCCATACGCGGACCACGAGCCAGAACGCCCAGATCGCCCGCACGGGACAGTTCCATTCCGGCGGCCTGACCATCGATTACAACAAGTACCGCGTCTATGTGGACGGGGTGGACGCGCAGCTCACCCAGGGCGAATACCGCATCGTGGCGCTGCTGGGCAAGTATGCCGGGCGCGTGCTGACCTATGATTTTCTCATGAAGGAGCTCTGGGGTCCCTGCTCCAAGGGAGATAACAAGATTCTGCGGGTCAATATGGCCAACATCCGCCGCAAGATCGAAAAAACCCCCGCCCAACCCAAGTATATCTTTACCGAGGTGGGCGTGGGATACCGCATGGCCGAGGGCGACGAGCCGTAACGGCTTCGTCAGGCATGGATGGCGTCGTGCGCCTCCTGACATGGCTTGCGGGGTTTGACTGTAATATTCAGCGTGGCGAACACCACCAGCAGCGCCACCGTGATATAGATCGCGCTCATGCCGCCGGTGAATCCGAAACGTTCGGCGACGGCGCCCACGACGACCGGCATCAGGATCGCGCCCGAAGATCCAAAGCACAGCAGCGCACTGGTGGCCAGGGGATACGCATTGGTAAAGGCGGCCGCGTCGGAGTAGATCATGGGAGAGATACCGGCCATGCAGAAGCCCAGCCCCGCCACCGAAGCCGTGACCAGCGGGATCGTCCCGCTCAAGAGCATCATGCCGAAAAACAGCGCCACGCCTACGCTGGCGGCGAGCAGCAGCTTCTTTTGTGAAAACCGGGCGCTGAGTGCCGCGCACGTCAGGCGCCCCGCGAGAATCACCGTCCATAGCAGCGTCGCCATGCTCTGGCTGTACGCCGCCGCACCGGCCTGTTGCGCCTGCGCCGTCCGGCCGAAGGCGGAAAGAAGCTCCGTCTTGCTCTGGATGTAGGTGACCAGCCAGCCGCTGATGGCAAATTCCGAGCACAGATAGCACAGCATCATCATGCCCTGAATCAGAAACGAAGGGTTTTTGAGAAAGGACAGGGTGCTGTTGACCTTGTCCGTCCGGCTTGGCCGGTCGTCCTCAAGGCGCATGCGCCCCAGCCTGACCACGCTGACCGTTCCCAGCGCGATCACCCCGCACAGGCCGGCGCGCCAGCCCGCCGCCGTGCTCATGGCCAGGAAGATCATCGGCGCCGCAATCGCGCCCATGGCAAAGGAGGCGTGCAGCAGATTGGAGGCGGCAGGGCTGCCGCCGCTAAGAATGTTGACCATGCGGTTATCAAAGTTGGACACGCTTCCCCGTCCGAGTCCCGTCAGGACGAACGCCAAAAACAGCCACACGGGGTTGCCCCAGACGATCATCATTAAAAAGCCCGCGTACCCCAGCGCCGACAGTAGCATGATGGATTTCCGCTGGCCCAGATACAGCGGTATCAGCCCGCCGACGAAGCCCGCTGCCAGGTTTCCCGCCGAATACGCCGAAAGAAACAGGCCGCTGAGCGTGTCGCTCAGGCCGTAGGCAGCCTTGAGGTCGGGGATGGTGGAGCCGATGGTCAGGGTCAGCGCGCCGCTGCAGAAAAAGGCGAAAAAACACGTGTAGAGCAGCGCGCGGCTGCGTCCGTCCAGCTTTTTGATAAATGAGAGCATGGCCTCCCGCTCCTCTCGCACGACATGCGCAGCCCCGGTACACCGTGTATGGTGTACCGGGGCTGTATCTGATGGTTCTTCATCGACCGTCAGTCCTCCGCCGCGTTGACCTCGTCCGCCAGCGGGATGGAATCGGCGGCGCCCATGCGGCCCACCGCAATGGAGGAGGCGCGCGCCGCACGCCTCATGATGCGCTCCATGGGCATACCCTGCGCCAGGCCGGATACGAAATAGCCCGTGAAGGTATCGCCCGCCGCGGTGGTGTCCACCGCCTTGACGCGGAACGCCGGCTGAAAGAGGGTCTGCCCCTCATGCAGGCAGAATGCGCCGTCCGCACCCAGCGTCAGCACCACGGACGCCTTGGGATACTTCTCCTTCATGCCCGCCAGAATGGCCTTCGGGTCGGTCAGGCCGGTGAGGGCGGCGCCCTCGATTTCATTGAGCAAAAACCAGCTGACGCTCTCCAGCAGATAATCAGCTAGCGCGGCGTTAACCGGCGATGGATTGAAGATGACGCACAGGCCCTTTTCGGCGGCCTTGCGCATCATGAGGGGAGAGTTGTACAGCTCGTTTTGCATAATGACGGCGTCGCCGGGGCCGAATCCCTCCAGCATGCGGTCGATATCCGTCTCGGTGGGACGCATGTTTTCTCCGCCAAAGACGATGATGCTGTTCTGTCCGTTGGCGTCCACTTGAATCACCGTATGGGAACTGGGACCGGCGGCCTTGCGCACGCAGGCGGTATCCACCTTGGCGGCGTGCAGGGCGTCCAGCAGCATGCCGCCGTCCTCGCCCACGATGCCCGCGTGGCACACCTGCCCGCCCGCCTTGGCGATGGCGATGGACTGGTTGAGCCCCTTGCCGCCGCAGAACACGCCGCGTCCCGTCGCCAGGATGGTTTCGCCCGGCCTGGCCATATGCTCGACGGAATAGACGTTGTCGATGTTCATGGAACCATAGTTGAGAATCTTCATCAAACACGACACCTCGGTTCTGTTTGCAGTTCGGTTTGTCTGCATCATACCATTTTGCACGGGAGGTGTCAATGCCTACCATTCGCTGCCGGAAAAGGCGTCGGGGATGTGGTTGACGCCCTCCCCCGTCACGGTGGCCACATCGAAGCGCACGCTGCGGTCCGCATGCTCCGGATGCGCGCCCAGGTAGCAGCGGGCGGCCTTCACCATGCGCCGGCGCTTCTGAGGCGTCACGGCAGCCTGTCCGGCCTCGGCGCCGCCGCTTGTGCGCAGCTTGACCTCCACAAAGACCAGCGTTTCCCCGTCGAGCATCACCAGGTCGATTTCGCCAAAAAGGGAATGGAACCGCCGCTCGAGCAGCTCCATTCCCCTCCCCATCAGGTGGTCGCATACGGCCGCCTCACCCAGCACACCCTTGGCATAGGCGGACAGGCCGTTATTCATTCGGGAAGCCTTCGTACAGCGGGAAGCGCTTCATCATCTCCACCACGTCGGCCTTCACGCCGGGGCAGGCGTCCTCGCCGCCCTCCAGCACGCGGCGGATGAAGCCCGCCACCTGCTCCATATCGCTTTCCACCATGCCGCGGGTGGTCACGGCGGGGGTACCCACGCGCACGCCGCTGGTCACCATGGGGCTGAGCTGTTCGCCGGGGATGGTATTCTTGTTGACGGTGATGTTGCACTCACCCAGCAGGGCTTCCATCTCCTTGCCGGTGCGGCCGGTGCCGGTGAGGTCCATCAGAATCAGATGGTTGTCCGTACCGTCCGAAACCATACGGATGCCGTTGTGGCGGAAGGCGTTCTCCAGCGCCTTGGCGTTGGCGATAATCTGGCGCTGATAGGCCTTGAACTCCGGCGTGAGCGCCTCCAGGAAGCACACGGCCTTGGCGGCGATCACATGCATGAGCGGACCGCCCTGTGTGCCGGGGAAGATGGCCTTGTCGATGGCCTTGGCGTACTGCTCGCGGCACAGGATGAGGCCGCCGCGCGGTCCGCGCAGGGTCTTGTGGGTGGTGGTGGTGACGAAATCGGCATAGGGCACGGGGCTTTGATGCATACCCGCGGCCACCAGGCCCGCGATGTGCGCCATATCCACCATGAGCAGCGCGCCCACCTCGTCTGCAATCTCGCGCAGGCGTGCAAAGTCGATGGCACGGGGATAGGCCGAAGCGCCCGCCACGATCATGCGGGGCTTGTTTTCCAGGGCCAGGGCCCGCACCGCGTCATAGTCGATGCGGCCGGTGGCTTCATCCACGCCGTAGGGAATGAAATGGAAGTACTTTCCGCTGATATTCACTGGGCTGCCGTGGGTCAGGTGGCCGCCATGGGACAGGTTCATGCCCAGCACCGTATCGCCGGGGTTGAGCATGGCAAAGTAGACAGCGGTATTGGCCTGCGCGCCGCTGTGGGGCTGCACGTTGGCGTGCTCGGCCCCAAAGAGCAGCTTGGCGCGGTCACGGGCCAGGTTTTCCGCCACGTCCACGTACTGGCAGCCGCCATAGTAACGCTTGGCGGGATAGCCCTCCGCGTATTTGTTGGTCAGGGGCGAACCCATGGCCTCCATCACGGCGGGCGAAACAAAGTTCTCCGAGGCGATCAGCTCGATGTGCTCGCGCTGGCGCTCCACCTCGTCCGCGATGGCCTTGAAAAGTTCGGGGTCGGTTTCCATCACATGCCTGTAATCCATCTCAGCTCCCCCTTATCCAAACATAAAGTAAAAAACCAAGCGCACTCAGGCAGAGCAACCCCGCAGCACATCCCAAACTGCGCTTACTGCTGCTTCCTTCCGGACCTGACAGGGTTCACGCGTTGAAATCGCACAGGACTCAACCGTCATCATGCACTCGGCTTTCCTATTTTACATGACGTTATTGAAAAACGCAAGTATTTTGTTCGTCTTTTTTACGGCTCCGCGCTCCCCAGATTCGCCCAGCGCCCCCGGCGATAGAACAGCACCGACAGCCCGGAGGAGACGCACCAGCTGATCGGCCAGCTCCACCATACGCCTGTCAGGCCGAACGGCCCTGCGAGTATAAACGACAGCGCCACGCGCATGGCCAGATCCACAAAGGTATCGGTCATAAACTCGGTCATGCGGCTGGCGCCGCGCAGCACGCCGTCGGTGGCGAGCTTAAGCGCAACCGTGTAGTAAAACGGCGATACAATCAGCAGAAATTCCACACCCACCGCCAGCGAACCGCTGCTCTCATCGTTCAGGAACAGGCGTATCACCTGTCCGCCGAAAAACACATAGACCAGCACGAACAGCGTGGCGATCCCCGCCATCATCTTCAGGCAGCCCTTGTAGCCCTCGCGGACGCGATCCGTCTGCATGGCGCCCAGGTTCTGGGCGGTGAAGTTGCTCATGCCGTTGCCCAGGGTATTGAAGCTGGTCACGGCGAAGTTGTTGAACTTGATGGCGGCGGCATAGCCGGCGATGGCGCTGGTGCCAAAGCCGTTGATGATGCTCTGAATCAGGATGTTGCCCACCGAGACAAAGCATTGCTGAAGGGTGCTGGGCAGGGCGACCTTGACGAGGTTGAGCAGGATGCGGCCCGAAAACAGGCGCGGCGGCTCGTCGGTCTCCATGCGCGAGAGCGCGCGGAACAGGGCCAGCACCGCCAGCACGCAGCTGACGCCCTGGCAGAGGAACGTGGCCCACGCCACACCCGCAACGCCCATCCGAAAGGCCGTGACAAACAGCACGTCCAGCGCGATGTTGGCGATGGAGGAGGCGGCCAGGAACAGGAACGGCGTGCGGGAATCGCCCAGGGAAGCGAAGATGCCCGTAGCGATGTTGTAGAAGAACAGGAATACCAGCCCGCCCGTATAGATATTGAGGTAGAGCATGGTATCGTCAAAGATTTCCGGAGGCGTCTGAATGGCCTCAATCAGCGCGGGGCTAAAGAGGAAACCCAGCGTCATCAGCGCGGCGCAAACGGCCAGGCACAGCAGGAAAGCGGTATTGACCGCCGTTTTCATCTGCCCGATTCTGCGGGCTCCGAACAGCCGGGCCGTGACCACCGATGCGCCGATGTTGAGTCCCACGGCGAAAGACAGATAGATCAGCGTGACCTCGTAGCTGTTGCCTACGGCAGCCAGGGCCTGTTCGCCCACAAACTTGCCCGCCACAAAGCTGTCCGCAATGTTGTAGAGCTGCTGGAAAACGATGCTGCCAAACAGCGGGAGCGAGTAGCGCCACAATACCCGATCCGGTTTTCCCACCGTCAGATCCATAGCCAAGGGAACGCGCCTCCTGTGCAGAAAGATTCGGTGCTATTGTGGCACAAAACACGAAAAAAGTCCAGCTTCCCACTCCGGTGGAAAGCTGGACAAATGCGCCCTTTTCATCCCTGCTGGGCACGCTGGGCCTCCCGGCGGGCCAGGTCGTAGAACGCCTGCTCCCAGCGGCTCATATGATACCCGCGGGGGTAAATCAGCGCGTCCTGGTATTCGGGCATGTCCTCCACGCGCAGCTGCGTAAGGCCGTAGCGGTCCAGGAGTTCCTGCGGCATGGGCGGGGACCAGATGTACGCCGTCAGCGACCGGGAAATCAGCTCCAGCCGGGTGGCCTGATCCCACATGCGTGCGCGCCTGCGCGGCTGCGGCGCCGTCTGCAGCTCCGGCGGCACAGGCGACAGCTCCGAAGCGAGCATCACCTCCGTGTACGGCGTCAGCCGGGCCTTTTCCAGGAGCTTTTCTCCGGCCAGCGGATGGCGGCGGGACACCACCGCCACATGCTGGAAGGTCCAGTACAGCAGATAGTGCAGTCCCTGCTCGCCCAGGGCGGCCAGCACGCGGTTTTGCCGGTCCACGGCATAGCGGATCACGCCGATTTCCGCCTCGCGGTCCAGCACGGCGCGCACCACTTCCTCGACCCGGCCCTCGCGCATATTGACCTCCAGCCCCTCGGCGGGGTTGGTTTCGTCCAGAAACGCGCACAGCGCCTGCGACAGATAGCCCGCCGTGCATACCGCCACGTTCAGGCTTGCCGAGCGGCGGTCCTGCCCCTGATAGATCGCATCCATCAGGTCCAGCTTTTCCAGCACGGCTCTGGCGTGCTCCAGAAATTCCTCTCCCCTGCGGGTGGGCGCCATCCCCGTCCCCGTGCGCGTGAAGATGCGGAAGCCGCATGTCTGCTCCAGGTCCTTGAGCGCCTTGCTCAAATTGGGCTGGCTCATGTACAGCTCCTCGGCGGCGCGCGTCTGTGAGCCCAGGCGCGCTACGGTAACGGCGCAGCGAAGCTGATGGATGTTCATTTGCGTTTCCTTTCCTCCCGAAGCTGCATCCAGGCGTTCAGAGCGGGATAATCCACCTCATGCAGAGGCGAGGGCAGCGCCTCTGGCGCAAAAAAGGCCAGAGCCTCCACCTCACCCGGCTGGCACACGAGTTCGCCTCGCCAATCCCGGCATACAAAGACGATATCTACATTGCTCACCTGGTCTCCGTTGGGATAGGTATAGGCCATCTCCGGCCCCGAAAACACGCCCAGCAGCTCCATTTTCCCGGCGTGAAGGCCCGTTTCCTCAAAAAGTTCGCGCCGGGCGGCATCCTCCACACGCTCATACAGCTCCACCGCACCGCCGGGATAACCCCATGCGCCGCTGTCAGAGCGCTGCTGGAGCAAAATCTCGCCCCGCTCGTTTTCCACAATGACGGACGCGCCGCACTGCATCAAGGGGATGTGCCCCACGCGCTTTCGCATATCCATGATGTAATCAGCCATGATTCTGCCCTCCTTGCAGTTGTTTCAAGCATTGCCATAACAACATGTAACATTGCCCGCGCGCATGCGGACATGGTATACTTGCGCCGGATTACAGCCATGCGGAAAGGAGTCATCCCTGATGAAACGATTCTCCCTGCGCCCCAGACGCCGGTTTGCGCTGCGCAGCCTCGCGCTGGCGTCACTGATGTGGCTGGGAACAGGCATACAGGCTTCCCCCGGCCCCTTCCAGCCAACGGAGGCAGAAGCCGCCGCGTCCGGCAGCAAGCGCACCGCCGCCTACGTATATGACCGTGCCGGCCTGACCCTGCGCGACAGCGACGCGCCTCACCTCGACCAG
>CALVNG010000056.1 GCA_944349545.1 uncultured Eubacteriales bacterium | reverse complement strand
GGGGCGCGAACCGGGGGCCAGCAGCAGCTTTTCGCCCGTGACCGCCTGCCCGTCCACCTCGATGGTATGCGCGTCGGTGAGCACGCCCGTGCCGCGGTACACCGTCACGCGGCGCTTTTTGAGCAGCCCTTCCACGCCCTGACGAAGTGTGGAAACCACCTGCTCCTTGCGCGCGCCGAGGGCGGCGAAGTCCGCGCCGGGGCCCGCGTCATGCAGGAGCGTCTTGGTGGGGATGCAGCCGCGGTTGAGGCAGGTGCCCCCCACCGCGTCCCGCTCGATCAGGCCCACGTTCAGGCCCAGCTGTGCCGCGCGGATGGCCGCCTCATAGCCGCCGGGGCCCGCGCCGAGAATCAAAAGCTCATGGTCCATGCGTTCCTCCCGTCCGCGCGGCGCTCACAGCTCCAGCAGCATGTCCAGCACGTCGCGCCTCATGTCCTCCCCGCCCCAGCCCGCAAGCGCCTTCGCAAAGGCCACGCCATCCACGGCGCAGCCTGCCAGACGGGCGGGCAAAGCGGCGATCTCGTGTTCCTCCATCGCGTCCGAATATGCGCGGCAGTCCGATATGCGGCCCGCATGCACGTTCAGCGCCAGCTCCAGCCCGCCCCACGCGAAGCGGCGCTGGAGCGAAAGCAAAAAGAGTTTATTCTCCCCCATCAGATAGTTTTCCGCAGAAATCCGGCGTTTGATCTCCTCAACCTCATTGTTTTTGATGCGATTTTGGTCGAACATCTCCACTTTTTCGCCATACACCGAGGAAAAGGCGGCTGTCATGGCCCGGCGCGCCCCCTCCACGGTCGCACCCGGCGCGCATTCGCTCAGGTTGCACACACGGCTTCGCACCGAAGCCACGCCCCGCGCCGCCAGCTTTTCCGGGGACACGTTGAGGTAGCGACCCAGCGCGTCGAGGTCGGAGTCCACCAGCAGCGTGCCATGGTGATACCAGGTTTCCCCCCGGC
This sequence comes from uncultured Eubacteriales bacterium, assembly GCA_944349545.1. GTDB lineage: Bacteria > Bacillota > Clostridia > Christensenellales > Aristaeellaceae > Limiplasma. The sequence goes on along the minus strand of CALVNG010000056.1, from coordinate 14,023 downwards.
GGTAGTAGGCGTTGCCGGAGAACTTGCGGCCGCCGGCCAGAATGTCGTTGCGGCCGGAGGCCTCGGCGGGCGCGCCCAAAAGGCGCGCCGCCTCCAGGATGACGCGCGTCTGGCGCGCGAGGTCATAGGCCGCTTTGGGCAAAACAAAGGTGAAGTTCAGGTTTCCCAGGTCATGATACACCGCCCCGCCCCCGGAGAGGCGGCGGGCCAGATGCCCGCCGTCCGCCCTCAGGCGCGAGAGGTTCACCTCCCGCAGCGCGTTCTGGTTTTGGCCAATCACCACCGTATGGTCGTTCTGCCACAGGTAGAGCAAAGCCTCGTCGTTCCGCACGCAGGAGAGCAGGTGTTCCTCCAGCGCAAGGTTGCGGTAAGGGTTGGTGCATGAGGTTTCAAGCAATCGGAGCTTCATATTTGACAATAGGGCTGCGCGCCGCGGTCACCTCGTCCAGACGGCGCACATAGGTATGCAGCGGACGGCTGTGCATGTCGGCCGGGTTTTCGTTGGCCTCGGCCAGCACCTCGAGATAGCTTTCAGCGGCGGCCTCCAGCGATTCCTTGCTCTCGGTCTCCGTCGGCTCCACCATCAGCGCCTCGTGCACGATCAGCGGGAAGTACATCGTGGGCGGGTGCATGCCGTGGTCCAGCAGCGCCTTGGCCACATCCAGCGCGGAGACATCCTTCTCGTGCTTGAGCTTCTCCAGCGTGATAACGAACTCGTGCATGCAGGTGTGGTCAAAGGCCATGGGATAGCCGCCGTCACGCAGCAGATGCATCAGGTAGTTGGCGTTGAGCACGGCCTGCGCGGCCGCCTCGCGGATGCCCTCGCCGCCCAGCGTGTCCAGATAGGCCAGCGCCTTGACCACCACGAGGAAGTTGCCGTGGAAGGCCCGCACCTGGCAGGGGGCCTCGCCGCCCGTGGCCAGCGCGCTGCCGGGCAGGAAGCCCGCCAGAAACGCCTTGCAGCCCACGGGGCCGGAGCCCGGGCCGCCGCCGCCGTGCGGGGTGGCGAAGGTCTTGTGGAGGTTCAGATGCACCACGTCAAAGCCCATGTCGCCGGGACGCGCCCAGCCCATGACGGCGTTGAGGTTCGCCCCGTCGTAGTAGCACAGGCCGCCCGCCTCATGCACGATGCGGGTGATTTCAAGGATATTGGGGTCAAACAGGCCCACGGTGTTGGGGTTGGTCAGCATGAGCGCCGCCGTATCGGGGCCTGCCGCTTCCCGCAGCTTTTCCAGGTCCACCAGCCCGTTTGCGTCGCTGGGGATGCTCACGACCTGATAGCCGCACATGGCCGCGCTGGCGGGATTGGTGCCGTGCGCAGCATCGGGCACGATCACCTTGGTGCGGTTTTTGTCGCCCCGGCGCTCATGGTACGCCTTGATGAGCAAAAGCCCCATGTATTCGCCGTGCGCGCCCGCGGCGGGCTGGAAGGTCATGCGGTCCATGCCGGTCACGGCGGTGAGCCGCTCCTCGGCCTGACGCAGCACCTCGCGGCAGCCGCGGGAGGTCGTCTCGGACTGGAGCGGATGCACGCCGGTGAAGCCCGGCAGGGCCGCCGCGTCCTCGTCGATGCGGGGATTGTATTTCATGGTGCAGCTGCCCAGGGGATAGAACCCCTTGTTCACGCCATGCACCTGCTGGGCCAGCGCCTCATAGTGGCGCGCCAGCTCGCCCTCGGTCAATTCCGGCAAATCCAGCGCGGACTTTCGCGCAAGCTCCTCCGGCAGCGCCGCGGCGGGCACGTCCGAGGCGGGCAGGAACTGGCTTTTGTGTCCCGGATGGGACTGTTCAAAAATCAGCTTCACAGGTTCGTCACCTCCCGGATCACGGCCACGGCCTCATCCAGCCGCTTGCGCTCGGCCTTTTCGGTCACGCACCACAGCACGCGACCGTCGCCCATCGGCTGTCCGCCCAGGATGTCGCGCTCCTCCAGCGCCACCAGCATCTTCTCAGGGCCGCCCGGGCACTCCGTTGCGAACTCATGGAAAAACGGTCCCTTCTCGCGCCGGGGCAGGCCGATGGAGGCCAGCTTCTCGGCAAAGTAATGCGCCTTGTCATAGCACTGGCGGGCCACCTCGCGAAGGCCGTCAGGACCTACCGCACCCAGATAGCACGCCGCCGTAAGCGCGCACAGCGCCTGATTGGAGCAGATGTTGCTGCCCGCCTTCTCACGGCGGATGTGCTGCTCGCGGGCCTGAAGGGTGAGCACGAAGGCGCGCTTTCCGTCCACGTCGGTGGTCTGGCCCACGATGCGGCCGGGGAGCTTGCGCATCAGCGCCGCGCGCGCGGCCATGAAGCCCACATATGGCCCGCCGTAGCTCAGCGGCATGCCCAGGGGCTGTCCGTCGCCCACGCACACGTCCGCCCCCGCCTCGCCGGGGGTCTTGAAGAGGGCCAGCGCCATGGGATTGGCGCCCACGATGAGCTTCGCGCCAGCCGCGTGGCAGATTTCCGCCGCGGCGCTCACGTCCTCCAGCCCGCCCAGGAAGTTGGGCGAGGCAAGGTACACGCCGCTCACCTGATCGTCCAGCGCGGCGCGCAGGGCGTCCAGATCCGTCACGCCGTCCTTTTCGGGAATGAGGCGCATCTCGTGGTTGGAGCCCCAGCAGTAGGTGCGGATGGTGGCGATCACGTCCGGGTGCGCGCAGGCCGACACCAGCGTCACCGTGCGGCGGCGCTCGCGCACCATGGCGCACGCCTCCGCCGCCGCGCTCGCGCCGTCATAGACCGAGGCGTTGGCCACGTCCATGCCGGTGAGGCGGCAGATCATGGTCTGATATTCAAAGATGGACTGCAAGAGGCCCTGGCTGATCTCGGCCTGATAGGGGGTGTAGGCGGTCAGAAACGCCTCCTTGGCCGGGATGGCGCGCACGATGGCGGGAATGTAGTGGTCATAGGCTCCCGCGCCGCGCAGAATGGTGCTGAACACGCGGTTTTGCTCCGCGAGCCGCTCCATGTGGCGGCGGACCTCCAGTTCCGAAAAGCCGCCGGTGAACACGGGCGGCTCCTTGAGAAGCACGCCCTCCGGCACGTCGGCGTAGAGCGCCTCCACCGAAGGCAGGCCGACGCGCTCGAGCATCGCGCGGCGCTCCTCCGGGGTGACGGGTACATAGCTGCCCATGGAATCAGCCCTCCTTCGGCATGGCCTCGTATTCCGCGGCGGACAGGGTCTCGACGGTACCGGTCACGTTCTCCACGCGGATGAACCAAGCGCCGTAGGGGTCCTGGTTGATGCTCTCGGGGGCGTCAAGCAGGGCCTCGTTGATTTCGCAGACGGCGCCGGTGACGGGGCTGTACACGTCGCTCACGGCCTTGACGGACTCCACGTCGGCGAACGCCTCGCCCGCCGTGACCGCGTCGCCCACCTGGGGCAGGTTTACAAAGACCAGATCGCCCAGCTCCTGCTGCGCGAAGTCGGACAGGCCGACGGTGACGATGCCGTTTTCTTCCTTGATCCACTCATGGGTTTTGGTGTAACGAAGCTCCGCGGGAATGTTCATAACAGGTTCCTCCTTGCGAAATGTTTATTTCTTGCGCTGATAGAAGGGCAGGGGGATGAATTTCGCCTCGATCTGGCGGCCGCGCACATCCACGGTGAGCGCGCCGTCCTCCGCCGGGCCGTCGATGAGCGCCATGGCCACGGCCTTGCCCAGATAGGGGCAATGCGTGCCGGAGGTGGTGACGCCGATCTTCTTTCCGTCCAGGTACACGTCGCAGTGCTCGCGGGCGATGCCGCGGCCCGTGATCTCGATTCCCACGCGGCGGCGCGTGGGCTGCTCGTTCCCCGCCAGCGCGGACCTGCCGATGAAGTCGTCCTTTTGCATCTTGACCGCCCAGCCCAGGCCCGTTTCAAAGGGGGTGACGGTATCGTCCATCTCATGGCCGTAGAGCGGCATGGCGGCCTCCAGCCGCAGCGTGTCGCGCGCGCCCAGACCGCAGGGAATCAGCCCGTCGTCCTTCCCCGCCTCCAGCAGCGCGTTCCAGAGGGCGGGCGCGTCGGCATTGGCGCAGTAGAGCTCAAAGCCGTCCTCGCCGGTGTAGCCCGTGCGCGAAACGAGGCATTTGACCCCCGCGACCGTCATCTCCGGGATGAAGGTATAGTAGCCCGTTGGCGGCTCCTCGCCGCAGACTTTGGCAAAGACGGCGCCGGCCTTGGGGCCCTGGAGGGCCAGCTGGGCCACGGAGTCGCTCATGTCGGTCAGCTCGCAGTCGCCGAAGAGGTTTTCGCGCATCCAGCTTACGTCCTTGTGGCGATTGGCCGCGTTGACCACCACCCAGTAGGCATCCTGGGAAAAGCGGTAGACGATCAGATCATCCACCACGCCGCCATTGGGATTGCACATGACGCTGTAGCGCACCTTGCCGTCGCGCATGGTGGAGAAGTCGTTGGTGAGCAGCTTTTGCAGATTGGCCAGGGCGTCCGGTCCCCTGTAGAGCACCTCGCCCATGTGGCTGACGTCGAACAGGCCGCAGGCCTCACGCACGGCCATGTGCTCGCGGATCACGCCCGTGGGATACTGCACCGGCAGCACGTAGCCCGCGAAGGGCACCATGCGCCCTTCCAGCGCCACATGACAGTCGTACAGCGGCGTTTTGAGGTCCATTGTCATTCCCCCTTCTGAATTTGTGAAAGAACAGACAAACCAAGAAAACAGAGCACGGCATCTTGCCGCCTCTGTCCTGTGACCTGAAAGATTCTCCCGCCGGGGCGGGATTGCTTCTTCGGTGGTGCGCAACGCTTTCCAGAGCTTCGTCGGGGTACGGTCTTTTTGCCTGAGAGTTTCGCCCCTTCGGCGCCGGGCATGCCGGTCTCTCCCGAACCCTTCATCCGAGGTCATATGGCTTTGTTTGATTGTATTGTACCGAAAACGGGCGGATTTGTCAATGAAAAAGGGGGCTCAGCGCCTGGCGCTCAGCTCCCGGATCAGTGCCAGCAGATGGCCCAGGGCGTTATCGTCGAGGTGTTTGGCCTCATCCACCAGCTCGCGCAGGCGCACGGGGCAGGTATTGCCCTCGTCGAAAAACTCCTGCGGCGTGACGCCCAGGTATTCGCAGATGTAGAAGAAGGACTGCATGGAGGGCAGCGCCTTGCGGTTTTCAATGGAGTTGATATAGTTGTTGGCCTGTCCCAAAGAGAGGGACATATCGCGTGCAGAAACATTTTTCTGCATTCTCAGCTGCGTCAGCCGCAGAGGAAGAAACTCTTCATACCGCACGGAAATCTCCCTCCTCTCCATGTAATAGATTGTATCGGATAGGAGGGCAGCATTCACAAATATGTTTTCTTTATTTTGATTGACATAAAAGGTCGATTCTATTAAAATAAACACCGCAGAAGTTTTCATTGAACATTGGAGGAATCGTTATGTCCAAAACCTGCTGCGTCACCGGCCACCGCGACCTCCCCGCCGGCAGGCTGCCCGAAATCACCGCCGCCCTGTCCGCCGAGATTGACCGGGCCATCGCAGAGGGCTTTGACTCCTTTTTCAGCGGCTTTGCCGAGGGGGTTGACCTGCTGTTCGCAAAGCTGGTGGTACAAAAAAGCAGCGAACACCCCGGCATCCGCCTCCTGGCCGCCATCCCCTTCCGACAACGCTTCGAGCGCCTCGCGTCCGTCCCCGAAACCGCCGCTTTGCTTGACGCCTGCGCCGAGGTCCACGTCGTCAGCGAAGCCTACCACGAGGGCGTCTACCGCGACCGCAACCGCTTCATGGTCGACCGCTCCCAGCTCGTGCTCGCGGTCTACGACGGCCGGGGCCGCGGCGGCACCGCAGGCACGCTGGCCTATGCCCGGAAAACGGGCCGCCGGGCGCGCGTCGTGTTCTTCAAATAAAGAAAACCCCCGCCTCTCCCATGGGAAAGGCGGGGGAAAGTTTTTCCCTTTTTTCTGACAACCGTTCAGCGCCTCATGGCACGAACAGCTCCGGACGCTTCTCAGCCCAGCTCCGCGAAGTACTTGATGGTGCGGACCATCTGGCTGGTGTAGCTGTTCTCGTTGTCGTACCAGGACACGACCTGCACCTGATAGGTGTCGTCGTCGATCTTGGCAACCATGGTCTGGGTGGCATCAAACAGAGAGCCGTACTTCATGCCGATCACGTCGGAGGAAACGATGGCTTCCTCGTTGTAGCCGTAAGAGGCGGAAGCGGCGGCCTTCATGGCGGCATTGATGGAATCCTTGGTCACATCCTTGCCCTTGACAACCGCCACCAGGATGGTGGTGGAGCCGGTGCAGACGGGCACGCGCTGAGCGGAGCCGATCAGCTTGCCGTTGAGCTCGGGGATGACCAGGCCGATCGCCTTGGCAGCGCCGGTGGAGTTGGGAACGATGTTCTGCGCGCCAGCGCGGGCACGGCGAAGGTCGCCCTTGCGGTGCGGGCCGTCCAGGATCATCTGGTCGCCGGTATAGGCGTGCACGGTGGTCATGATGCCGCTCTGTACGGGATAGGCGTCGTTGAGCGCCTTGGCCATGGGAGCGAGGCAGTTGGTGGTGCAGGAAGCGGCGGAAATGATCTTGTCTTCCTTGGTCAGCGTCTTCTCGTTGACGGAGAACACGATGGTGGGCAGATCATTGCCAGCGGGCGCGGAGATGACGACCTTCTTGGCGCCGGCGTTGATGTGGGCCTGGCTCTTTTCCTTGCTGCAATAGAAGCCGGTGCACTCCAGCACGACGTCCACGTCCAGCTTGCCCCAGGGGCAGTTGGCGGCGTCCTTCTCGGCGTAGATCTTGATTTCCTTTCCATCGACGATGATGGAATCCTCGGTGGCTTCGACCGTATGCTTGTTTTCCCCGATATGACCGCAGTAGGAGCCCTGAGCGGTGTCATACTTGAGAAGATGGGCAAGCATCTTCGGGCTGGTCAGGTCGTTGATGGCGACCACTTCATAACCCTCGGCACCGAACATCTGACGGAAAGCCAGGCGACCGATGCGGCCGAAGCCGTTAATAGCTACTTTCACCATTGGCGGGTACCTCCTAAAACATTGTTGTTCCCAAGAAGTATTTTACCAAAAATGCGCTATGTTTTGCAAGGGGTAAGGCACGCTTTGTGAAAATATTTGCAATATGATTACAATAGCAGCAGTCCCGTACCGGCCACCAGCAACACAAAACCCGCCAGCGCGCGGCGCGAAAGGCGCTCGCCAAGGAACACGCGGCTGAATACGATGGTCACCACCACGCTGAGTTTGTCCAGCGGCACGACCACGCTGGCCGGTCCCTCCTGCAGCGCGCGGTAATAGCACAGCCAGCTCAGGCCCGTCGCCACGCCGGAGAGCAGAATGAATCTCAGGTCGCGCCGGCCCACGGCCCGCACCTCGCGCTGCCGCCCGGTCACGAACACCATCACCCAGGCCATAGCCAGCACCACCACAGTGCGAAGCGCGGTGCCCAGGTCGCTTGGGACGTTTTCGATGCCCACCTTGCCCAGAATAGCGGTCAGCGCGGCAAACACCGCAGAAAGCGCCGCGTAGAGAAGCCAGCCGCGCCCGCGCGGGGCGGCGGGGGCGGCTTCGGGCCGGCGCTCGATCATCAAAAGCGTGCCCGCCATGATCCCGGCCATCGCGGCGGCCTTCAGCCAGGTGATGGACTCGCCCAGCAGGACCCACGCCAAAAGCATCGTCAGCACCGTGGAGCTCTTGTCCACGGGCGTGACCTGGTTGACCGTGCCCAGCTTCAGCGCATGGAAGTAGCACAGCCACGACGCGCCCGTGCACAGCCCGGACATCGCCAGAAACAGGTATGTCCTGACCGAAAGCTGACTCAGCTGCGCCTGCAGGCCCTGCGCCAGCACCAGCAGCCACGCGAACGCCAGCACCAGCGTGGTCCGAATGGCCGTGGCCACGGTGGAATCCGTATCCCGCACGCCCATTTTGCTCAATATGGCCGTCGCGCCCGCAAACAGGGCGGAGAGCAGCGCCATCATCACCCACATTGGTATTTCCCCATCCTTCCGACGTGCGGCAGGGAGCAAGCGCCCCGCTGTCGAATGTTGTAGCATCTTTTTTCAAAGGAAGTGCTCTATGAAACCGGCAATTCTGGCTGGGCGGCTCTCGCCCCTCCTGCACGCGCTGCAATGCCCCAGGTGCGGCGGCGCGTTTGCCCTGACGGAGCAGAGCCTGATCTGCGAAAACGGCCATTGCTATGACCTGAGCCGCCGGGGCTACGTCAACCTGGCGCCCGACCACCGACAGAGCGGCGACAAATATGACGAAACCCTCTTTGAAAGCCGCAGCCGTGTGTTTGCGGGCGGCTTTTACGCGCCCGTGCGGGACGCGCTGTGCGCCATGCTCGCAGACCGCTCCGGTCCCTTCATGCTGTTGGACGCCGGATGCGGAGAGGGGTACTATGCCCGCACCGTGCAGGCGCGCTTTCCCGGCGCTCAGGTGATCGGCCTGGACCTGAACCGCGAAGCGGTGGCCCTGGCGGCCCGCTCGGCGGAGCGGGGCGGCTGGTTCGTGGCCGACCTCAAGCGCCTGCCTGTGAAAAACGGCGCAGCCGACGCGGTGCTAAGCGTCTTTTCCCCCGCCGACTACGCCGAGTTTCGCCGCGTGCTCGCGCCGGACGGGGAGCTGATCAAGGTCGTGCCCGGCCCGGATTACCTGCGCGAGGTCCGCGAGGCGGTGGCGGAGCATCTTCGCGGCGGCGCGTATGACAACGCCTCGGTGCTCGCCCATCTCCGCGCGCATGCGCAGGTGCTCTCGGAGACGCCCGTGCGGTTCGTCGCGCCTCTCACGCCGGCGGATTCGCGCGATTTCCTGCGCATGACGCCCCTGACCTTCTCCGTGCCGCCGGAGGCGCTGGAAAGGATCGCACTGGCGCAAATCACCATCGACGTGCGGGTGCTGCGCTGCCGTATGCGGTGAAAAGCGCCGCCGGATCACCGGCGGCGCTTGATTAGCTATGTCTTACTTTTTGAAAAAGCCCTCGCCTTCCAGCATGGACTTATACTTGTTGACCATTGCCAAAAAGCTGTCCTTGTATTCCGCGGCGGCCTTGCGCATGGACTCCAGCTCGCTGCTGAGGGTTTCGCGCTCGGTCTGCGCGTCGTCGACGATCTGGCTGGCCTTTTCCTGCGCTTCCTTGACGATGGTTTCGGCCTTGGCGTTGGCGTTCTCCACGGCTTCATCCGCCAGGCGCTGAGCGCTGAGCAGAATGCTCTCCAGCGTTTGGCTGGTCTTGGCCACGGCGGGTTCAGCCTTGGCCACGGGCTGGGGCGCGGGTTTGACGGACTGACGGGCGGCCTCCGCCTCGGCGCGCGCCTTGCTCAAATCGCTTTCCAGCTGGTCGATACGCTCCTGCATATTGGTCATTTCGTCGCAGATTTCGTCCAAAAACTGGTCCACGTCGTTGCGGTCGTATCCGCCGCCCTTGAGTGCAAACTCTTTGTCGTAGATATCGTCGATCGTCAATGCCATGGTCATTCTCCTTTCGTCGTCTCCGGTTCAGTGCTTCCGGCTCGCGCCGTATCGTATCAGCCTTAATGGCAGACGGCCTTTCTTGGTGGGCGCTCCGACCTGGTCGATTACCAGGCGACCATAGCCGCGCGCGGATATCGCGTCGCCCTCGCCAACGCGCGCGTCGGGGCGCTGGGTGGGCAGATGCCTGAGCTTCACATGCCCCGCGGCGATCAGCTCGGCCGCGGCTGCCCGAGAGAGGCCGAAGCCGCCGCTTACCACCGCGTCCAGCCGAAGGCTGGACACCGTGTCGCGCACCTCTACCCCCTGCGGGGGCGCCACTTCGGGCCAGCCTTCCAGCACACGCGCCCTGATCTGCACGCGCCCCGCCGAGGTCAGCGACAGCGCCACATGCTCCGCCAGCTGTGTCTCCAAAAACAGATATGCCCGGTCGGCCAGCACCACGATATCGCCCACGCACGCGCGCCGGATGCCCAGTCCCAGCACGCTACCCAGCATGTCGCGGTGGCCGGGAGCGGTCTGATGCGGCCAGGTCACTTCCAGCGCCGTGATGGGAAAGGGTTCCTCCCACCCGTCCGCCGCAAGAAAGCAGGCCATGCGGCGCTCCGCGTCCTCGTAGCCGCCTTCCAGCCTTGCTTCAACGCCCCGGCGCCGGGCAGTGGCCAGCGCCATATCCGCTTCGGGCGGGGTGAGAAAGCCCGTGAAGCACGGCTGTCCGGCGCGCTCCGCGCGCGCGGCAAGCTCGTCCAGGCGGCGCGCAACAAGCGCCGCATCCTCCTCGCCGCGCATCACAGCACCGCGCGCCGCAGCAGGCCGAGCAGCCAGGTGGCGACGTCGATCACAAGCCACACCGCCAGCGGGGACAGGTCCACGGGAAGCGTCCGCAGCCTGGGAAAATAGCGGTAGAGCAGCTGCCGGAAAGGATGCAGCACCGGTTCCACATAGGAGGCTGCCCTGCGCATCAGTTCGCTGCCCGGCATGACGAAGCTCATGATGCAGTAGATCAGCAGCACCGTGCTCGCCAGGCGCAGCACCCACGCGATGATTCCCAGCAGGGTGGCTATCATGGGTAGGTCCTCCTTACTGCTGCATGGCGGCGTAGCGGCCCGTCGCCCCGCCCACGGCGGCGTATGCGCCGGTGGCTCCGCCCGCCATCATGCTGCCGAAGCTGACGGGCATCCGCTGCGTGCCCTGCGCCTGAAAGCGCGTTGTGGGCGAACCGGATGAAAATCCCATAACCGGCTGCTGGGCCTCCGCTTCGGCAGTCTGCTGATAGCCATAGCGGTAGCCGTCGCCCTCATAGTGCTGGCGCGCATAACCCTGCGCCTCGGGCGCGGCGGTGAACTTCTGCATGGCAGGGTCCAGCACCACGCGCACGGAGGGCGAGGAAATCAGGTAAATACCGCGCGGGGAGATCTTGTTCAGCGCGCAGCCCAGCGTATAGGCCGCGCCGCTGAGCATGTCCACGCAGCGCTGACGCTCGCTGTCGCTGGCGATGAACTCCATGTTCAGAAACACGGAGGCGTTGGTCTTGATATAGGCGATGACGTCCTTGCACTCGTTGCGGCTGCGCAGCAACACGATGTACTCCACATGGGCGTACACCGATCCGTCCGCCGCGCGCTGCATGCCCGGAAAGGGCACCACGTTGCTCATCTGCTGGCCATAGCCCTGCTGCTGGGCCTGCTGGGGCGCGCGGTCATAACCCGCCTGCTGCTGGGAATAGCCCTGCTGGCGGACGTAGCCCTGGGGCTGCGCATAGCCCTGCTGCTGGCCATAGGACGGCTGCATGGGGGCCTGCTGCGGCGGCATCTGCGGCTGAGCGGGCTGCTGCGCGGCGGCCTGCTGCTGTGCGGCGGCCTGCTGGGCCTCCCGTTCCCGCTCCAGATCATACCGGCTGCGGTAGGGCACACGTCCGCCATATTCTCCTTCGCCATGGCCAAAGGGGTCCAGCGGCTGCCTGCGGGGCGCTTCTTCGCCCTCCATGCCGTCCTGCACAGGCTCCTGGTCCATGCCCATGCCGCCGTACGCCTGCTCGGCTTCCCGCGTGGCGTAGTATCCGCCCGTGCCATCCGACTCGCCACGGATGAACCGCTCGCTCTTTTCCGTCAGCCAGTCCCCGATCCTTCGAAAGATTCCCAACTCAACGAACCCCCTATGGCGAATGCTTCAGTCCCGACGATACAACGCCGTGCCAATTCGCACCATCGTTGCGCCCTCGCGCGCAGCAATCTGATAATCGTTGGACATGCCCATCGAAAGCTCCCGCATCTCCACGCCTTCCACCGCCTCGTCCCGGAGGCGTTCAAAGAGCGTGCGCATCCCACGGAACAGCGTTGCCAGCACGTCCGGCGGCGCGTCCAGCGGCATGATGCTCATCAGCCCCTCGACGTGAATATTGGGGAAATCGCGCATCTGCCGAAGGAAACCCAGCGCCTCCTCCGGCGGCATGCCGCCCTTCTGCGGCTCCCGGGCGATGTTGATCTGCACCAGCGCGGGCAGAACGCGTCCGTGTTCCGCCGCGCGGCGCTGCACCTCCTGCGCCAGGGCGATGCGGTCCAACGTGTGCAACATACACACATGGTCTATTATACCTTTGACTTTGTTGGTTTGCAACCTTCCAATCCAATGCAAACGAAATTCCGGCGCGATTTTTGGCAGCTTGGGCAGCGCCACCTGGGCCCGGTTTTCACCAATATCAAGGATATTCAAGGCTTTCAGCTGGTTGATCACATTCGGGCCAACGGTTTTGGTAACGGCTACCAGCCTTGCCGGAGGAGAATTTTGAAAGCGATTTTTGTCCAATTCATCCAAAACTCTCGACACATTCCGCCGCAGCACCTCCGGGTCCAGATGCTCCACAAGCCCAGATATCGCTTGCTTTTCGGGTGCTTCCTGCATTTCCTCGAACATATTTCGTCACCAGCGCCTTTCCTACTTGAACAGCCGCACGGTCTGCCCGGCGGTCAGCAACCCGGTCTGAACAGGCGAAACATAGGCCTTTCCGTTCTCCTGACGGTGCACGGTCACGGGCACAAAGTTCTGCGCGCTTTCCGATACCACCACCACGCCCGTGGCGTTGTTCTGGGTGTAGAGCGCGCCCTCCGGCACCAGCAGGCAATCCACATACTCGCCCAGCTGCGCCTGGCAGGTACGCATATACAGCACGTCCCTCACATCGCCGATTACTGCGAGGCGCAAAAGCAGCTCGCCGCCCGAACGGGTGAAGGAGAGCACCTGAGCGTCCACCACGGTATTGGTGAACTGCTCCAATACCAGCTTGTAGGTGGTTCCTTCGACGGGATTCCAGTTGGTGTTGCGCACCAGCATGAGCACGGCGTAGTTGTTCTGCTTGACCAGCCGGTAGAGATTGGTACGGCCGCGCGCTGCGGTGGAGGTTTCGGGGCGCTGACCGTTGATCATGGCGCGCACCTGCGAAGGCGTGTACTTTTCATATTCCGAGGGCGTCAGGGCATACTCGAAGCCATCGGTATAAAAGCTGACGATGCTTTCCTGCGTGGCCACCGTCTGGTTGATCCAGCTGTCGATACGGCGCTGCTGGTTGGTTTCGTCGTCATAAAGGCGGTTGAGGCGCATATCGCTGGAGTACTTGCTGCGGAAATAGCTCTGCCGCTGGTTGATCGCGGTTTCCAGAATGGTTTCCTGATTGCCAAGGTTTCCGCGGGCGCCCTGCACCAGGCTTCTGACCTCAAGCCCCCGCTCAATCACCTCGGTTTCCAGGCGAATCATCTTCTGGTCGAAGTTAGTTTCGCTCTTGAGAAGCGTCTGCTGGTAATCCTTGATGGCGTCGCGGCAATTCTGCAGAGCGGTCATTTCCTTGGTGCTGTAACCGGTGGAGTAGACGTAGCAGATCACGTCGCCGCGGTAGACCACGCTGCCCTCCTGGGCCACATAGTCGATATACTGCACGCCCTCCTCATCGTAGGCGGTTTCATTGCGCACAATCAGCGCATCGCCCGTGTAGGAGGTTCCGAGCGTGCCCGCTTCCACCACCGCGGTGCTCTGCGCCTGGGTACCCACCATATCCTTGAGGAAATACCAGGCTCCCCCGCTGATAATCACCAGCGCGACAAGCACCTTCCAAAACTGTCCGCCGCCCTTGCCGGTCGGCTTCTTTTTGCGTTTTTTGCGCCTGTGGGGCAGCTCCTGCATGGGCTGCTGCATGGTGGGCATGGCCGGCGCCTGCTGCATGCAGGCCTCATATTGCATTTGCTGCAGCTGCTCCGGCGTAAACATCTGTTGGAGCTGCTCGGGCGTGTACATCTGCTGCAGTTGCTCCAGCGTGTACATGGGCTGCTGATAGCCGTAGCCCGGATAGCCGCCCGGCTGACCCTGCGGCCAACCCGGCGCACCCTGCCAGCCCTGCCCCTCCATACCGGGAGGCGGCTGCGGCGGCACGCCGGTGGGCTGCTGCCAGTTCACGGGGCCGGAAGGTCCCTGCGGATAAGGATTCTGCGGTTGATTGGGGTCCGATTGCAAACCCGCCAGCCTCCCTTCACTGTTTCATTGTTCGCTATGCCTGGGCCTCCATGGCCCTGAGGCGGCTCAGCGCGCGCCGCTCCAGCCGCGACACCTGCATCTGGGA